>JALRJE010000042.1 GCA_023268965.1 Crocinitomicaceae bacterium | reverse complement strand
CTTCTCCCAAAGGAGAAGGCTATCCTTTTAACCTTCAAAATATACAGCACAAATTTTAACCATTCAGTATCACATGTTTCTGATCCAGGACAGAGGTGTTATTGATATGATCAACTATGTTGTTAAAATCAACGAAGAATTTAGAAACGTTGTCGTTTCTCACAAAGCGTTGATCGAAGCGGAACTCGAAGAACAGAAAAAACAAATCATTTCTGGCCTTGAAAAAGGTCAAGTTTTGGAAGGTGTGGTTAAAAATATCACTTCGTACGGTGTCTTCATTGACCTCGGTGGAGTTGACGGCCTAATTCACATTACCGACCTTTCTTGGGGTCGCGTAACGCATCCAGAAGAAATGTTAGAATTAGATCAGAAAATCAATGTCGTTATCCTCGATTTCGATGACGACAAAAAACGCATTGCACTCGGTCTAAAACAATTACAACCACATCCTTGGGATTCATTAGACACCAACTTAAACGTAGGTGACAAAGTAACCGGTAAAGTTGTAGTAATGGCTGATTACGGCGCATTCATTGAAATTGCAGCTGGTGTTGAAGGCTTGATCCACGTCTCTGAAATGAGCTGGTCACAGCATCTGCGTTCTGCCCAAGATTTCCTAAAAATCGGAGACAGCGTAGAAGCAGTTGTACTTACCCTTGACCGCGAAGAACGCAAAATGTCTTTGGGTATCAAACAACTCATGCCAGACCCATGGAACGATATCGAAATCAAATATGCAGTGGGTACACGCCACAGTGCAAAAGTGCGCAACTTCACCAACTTCGGTGTTTTTGTTGAATTAGAAGAAGGTGTAGATGGTCTTATCCACATCTCTGATCTCTCTTGGCAGAAAAAAATCAAGCATCCATCAGAATTCTGTAAAGTAGGAGACGCCATGGAAGTTCTTGTTCTTGAAATCGATCGCGACAACCGTCGCATTTCTTTAGGTCACAAACAACTTGAAGAAAACCCATGGGATGTCTTTGAAAGTACCTTCTCTGAAGGTAGCGTTCATAGCGGCACAATTATCGACATGAAAGACAAGTCGGGTATTGTAGCCCTTCCTTATGGTGTAGAAGGAATTTGCCCAGCCAAACACCTACGCAAAGCAGATGGTTCTAACGCTAAAGTTGAAGAAACCCTTGACTTCAAAGTCATTGAATTCAATAAAGATGCTAAGAAAATCGTTTTATCCCACACCCGTTTATTCGAAGAAGGAGAAGACAAACCATCCACGCCGAGCAAGGGCGGTAAGAAACCAAGCGGAAATTCTACCGACCAAGCAGTTAAAGCGATCAACCAAAGTGCAGAGAAATCTACGCTTGGTGACCTCAATGCACTCTCGGAATTAAAAGAAAAAATGGATCGTGGCGAATAAGCACAATCCAAATCATATAAAGGGGGTTTCGGCCCCCTTTTTTTATGTCCTCTTTCTCAAATTTATACTTAACTTTAGGGCCTGAAAGATGGGTATAAATCAAATTTCAACAACTGTAAAAGACATTTTTGCCGCTTATCTAGAGCAAAATGGCCACCGAAAAACACCGGAGCGCTTTGCCATACTCGCAGAAATCTACGCTTACGAGGGTCATTTTGATGTTGAATCCCTTTACATCAAAATGAAGAACCACAATTACCGTGTTTCAAGAGCAACGCTTTACAATACCATTGAACTTTTACTTGCCTGCAATTTGGTGCGCAAACACCAATTTGGTAAAAATATAGCCCAATTTGAGCGCTCTCATGCATCAAAGCAACACGACCACCTCATTATTACAGATACCGGTGAAGTCATCGAATTTTGCGACCCAAGAATACAACAAATTAAAGCGACAATAGAAGAACTCTTTGGTGTCTCCGTTCAGCACCATTCTTTATATTTTTACGGCGTTAAAAAAAATCCGACCGACTAATGGAAGTACAACTATCACAAAATGGTCCTTTGAGCATTATCAAACTCCAAGGAAGATTCTTTACGGAAAGTGACCGAGAAAATGCCATTGAGCATCTCGATCAAATCGAAAACTGGAATCTCGTTATCGATTTATCAGAGTTAGAATACATCAATTCTACAGGAATCGCTTTTTTAGTTAAAACCCTTACCCGCTCTAGGCTCAATTTAGGAGATACGGTCTTGTTCCAGCCAAACGCACAACTGAATAAAATATTTGAACTCACCAGAATGGAACACATCTTTGGTATTTTTCAAGAATTCGAACAAATTAAAAAGTTTTTTGAACAACAATCATGAAGGTAGACGTACTATTAGGCTTACAATGGGGAGATGAAGGCAAAGGAAAAATTGTAGATGTACTCACCCCTTCCTACGATATTATTGCGAGATTTCAAGGTGGCCCCAACGCTGGTCATACCCTAGAGTTTGAAGGAATCAAACACGTTTTACACACCATTCCTTCCGGAATTTTTCACCCAAAGGTCATCAATCTTGTGGGCAACGGTGTGGTGATTGACCCAGTGGTCTTTAGGGCCGAACTAGACAAACTCAAGCCATTTAACATCGACTTTAGTTCTAGACTCCTTCTTTCCAGAAAAGCGCACTTAATTCTACCGACACACAAATTACTCGATGCCGCATCAGAACACGCAAAAGGCAAAGACAAGATTGGTTCAACACTCAAAGGAATAGGTCCAACTTACATGGACAAAACGGGTCGAAACGGCTTGCGCATTGGCGATATTTTTTCGCCCAATTTTTTAGAAAAATACCGTGCACTCGTCGAAAAACATGAGGGTATTCTTATGCACCACAAAGATTTCACTTACGATCTTGCTGCACTGGAAAAACCTTGGTTTGATGCCATTGAAGTGCTCAAAACGCTCCCTACTGTCGACTCTGAACACTACCTCAATGACGCGCTTCAAAATGGTAAAAAAGTACTTGCCGAAGGAGCCCAAGGTACCATGCTCGATATCGACTTTGGAACCTACCCTTTTGTTACTTCATCCAATACTGTAACTGCCGGAACCTGTACAGGTTTAGGAATTGCACCTACAAAAATTGGTACTGTTATCGGTATTTTTAAGGCTTATTGTACACGTGTAGGCAGTGGCCCCTTCCCTACTGAACTTACCGATGCCGTTGGCGAACTCATCCGCAAAGAAGGGAACGAGTTTGGCGCCACCACAGGTAGACCGCGACGCTGTGGTTGGCTAGACCTTGTTCAATTGCGCTATGCCATTATGGTCAATGGTGTTACTGAACTTGCCATGATGAAAAGCGATGTGTTGGGCATTTTTGAGCACATTAATGTCTGTACACACTACCTCATTAACGGTGAAAAAATAACGAACTTCCCTTACGATGTCACGGACCTCGATATTGAGCCCATATACGAACAACTTGAGGGTTGGCACTGCGACCTCACCGACTTAGACACCTACGCCTCAGCACCTGCTCCACTGAAAAGTTATGTCGACTACCTAGAAGCACAATTAAATATTCCAATTCGCGTTATCTCCGTAGGGCCTGATCGTAAACAGACACTTCAAAACTAACATGATAAAAATACCTCAATTGCGTTTTGCTTTCTTTTGGATGGCATTGGTATGTTGGGGCTCATTAGTTGGTCAGGGTAAACTCCAATTATTACCTGGTACAGAGAAAATATACGCTATAAAAAATGGTGTTCACCGTTTAGTTGGAACGGTAAGCTTTGTTTATCAAGGCAACACCATGTATTGCGACTCCGCTCATTACAACGACCAAGCAAAACAGGTTCGAGCCTATGGCAACGTCCATATCCAAAAAAATGGGATCAATCTCTACGCAGATTCCATTTTTTATGCCGAACAACAAAAATATGCCAAACTATGGGGCCATGTAAAAGCCCGTGATGCTGCCTATAAAATGAGTGCAGACTCCATGGATTACGATGCTAAACGGGGTCGGGCAATATTTAAGAGCTCCGGAACCATAGAATCAATTCTTTCCGACGAGCGCATCACGTGTGAACGAGGATATTTCTATCCTGCCAATGGCTCCTTCTTTTTTAGTGGAAAGGTTCATTATACCAAAGCGGATCTCGATGTAAAAACAGATACCTTACAATTCGCATACGAACAACAGAAACTGTATTTTCTTGGGCAAACGCAGATGCGCAATGACAGCACGCAAATCTATTGTCAAAAAGGCTGGTACGATGTCAAGCACGAAAATGGTGCACTTTATAAACGCGCAGAAATCTACCAAAAAGACAATATTATCAAAGGAGATACCTTGTTCATCAATCTTCAACTCAATGACTACGAAGGTCGCGGAGCAGTATATTTCAAAGACGTTTCCCAACATATAGCCCTTCTTGGCAACCAAGCTAAATTCAGCGACTCTCAACACTTTGCCTATGTGACCGGATCAAGCCTAGGTTTCATGAAATATAAAACGGATACACTCTATATTCATGCTGACACTCTTTTTTTAGAGCGCGACAGCCTTAACCATTCTAAAAAATTAATAGCCAATAAAAACTTCCGTTTTTTACACCCTAATCTTCAAGGTATAGGAGATAGTGCAGTGTATTCCTTTGATGAAAAAATCTTATGTATTGGCAAGCGGCCCATCATGTGGTCTGAAAATGGCGAATTGAAGAGTAAAAGCGCTCAGGTGTTTTTCAAAGATTCCATTTTGGAACACCTCGAACTCTATGAAAAAGCAAGCATTTTATTTGAACTTCCAACGGATAGTCTTTATAACCAAATGGCTGCTGAAAAAATATATGCTCTTTTCGATTCCAGTGGGTCCTTACAAAATGTAGATGCAACTGGGCAGGCCTGGACTATATTTTATCCGGAATCAGAAAAAAAAATCAATGATAGCACCATTGAGGTGCAACGCGAAGGGCTCAATCGTTTATTTGCAGAAAGACTATTTGTTGAACTAGAAAAAGGCGAAGTAAAGCAAATTACTTATTTTGATCAGCCTGATGGTATTTTTTACCCTATGGATCGAATTGAAGCCAAAGAAAAACGCATCAAAGGGTTTGAGTGGAATCCTAGATTAAGACCTAAAAATCCGCTTGATCTTCGAAAAGATTAACTCAACTCAGTTGAGTCTACAGCTGCATCCCAACGAGTTACACTCTTGACTCCTTCCACTTGTTCGAATTTTCTTGTGAGCTGCTCGAGTTGTTCGGTGTCGTAAACCAGTACTTTTATTCTGCCTTCAAAAACACCATCATTGGTCTCAAATGAGATACTCTTCATATTGATACTGCTCTGTTTAGAAATGATTTCAGTCAGCCTATTTACCAAACCAAGTTGATCAATTCCAATGATTCGAATGGCTGCAACGCGTTCGACCAGCGCACTGTTTTGCCATTTCGCTTTGAGGCAGCGATAGGCAAGCTTCGAGAGTAAATGTACTGCATTGGAGCAATTGAAACGATGGATTTTGATACCCGACGAAATGGTCACAAATCCAAAAATGGAATCACCTGGAATTGGGCTGCAACATCTAGCAAGTGTATACTCAAAACCCTTAAAATCTTCACCAATTATAACTGTATCGGTGTCAGTATTGATACCTTCATTGAGGAGGTCTTCGTCTGAACCCTTTATTTTTTTGGAACGGATTTTTCTCTCAATAATAATGTTGCCTCCAACTATATTGAGTTCACGTAACAGGGAAAGATCGATTTTACCTTTAGCGACTTTAAAATAAAGATTGGTACTGCTATCTACATTAAAATGCTTTTCAAGAGCTTTGATATTTTCAGGGGTATGACGAATGTTGTATTGCTTTAACTTACGCGCTAAAATCTCCTTACCATCTGCAGCCACTAGCTTGTGTGCTTCATTGAGTGCCGACTTAATGCGCTGTTTTGCTTTGGCTGAAACCACAAAGCGGAGCCACTCGTCATTTGGCTTTTGTTTGTTGGATGTGAGTATTTCTAATTGATCCCCATTTTGCAATTGATAGCTCAGCGGAACCAAACGGTTGTTGACTTTTGCACCAATACATTTGTTGCCAATTTGCGTATGGATGTCGTAGGCAAAATCGAGTATCGTGGAGCCTGTGGGCAACACGCGGAGTTCGCCTTTGGGTGTAAAAACGTAGATTTCGTCGTTAAATAAATTGAGTTTGAAGTCATTGACAAAATCTAAGGCGCTGGAGTCTGGATTGTCTAATAATTCCCTAATTTCTGCAATCCAGCGGTCAAATTTATTGGAATCGTTGTTGGCTTCTTTGTATTTGTAGTGTGCCGCCAAACCGTGCTCGGCGATGTCGTCCATTCGCTTGCTTCGGATTTGAACTTCTACCCAGCGGCCTTGTGGAGACATCACGGTGGTGTGTAAAGACTCATAGCCATTTGCTCTTGGTGTAGAGACCCAATCGCGCAAGCGCTCCGGACTCGGTTGGTAAAAATCTGTCACGACCGAATAAACGCGCCAGCAGTCAGATTTCTCACGTTCATGCGGAGTGTCGAGGATGATACGTAACGCAAAGACATCAAAAACCTCTTCAAAAGGCACGTCTTTGGTCTGCATTTTTCTCCAAATAGAAGAAATAGATTTAGGCCTGGCCTTGATGTCAAAAGAGTAACCTTGTGTTTGTAGTTCTGCCCGAATTGGTGCAACAAATCTTCTGATGAATCGATTGCGCACATCAGCCGTAGTCTTTAATTTGGCTTCAATTTGCTCGTAAATTTCAGACTCACAGTATTTCATGGAGAGGTCTTCGAGCTCAGATTTTATCGGATACAAGCCCAACCGGTGTGCAAGTGGCGCGTATAAAAACTTAGTTTCAGAGGCTATTTTGAGCTGTTTTTCAGGCTGCATGCTCGTTAGTGTTCGCATGTTGTGCAAGCGATCGGCAAGTTTGACCAACACCACTCGAAAATCATCGGAGATGGTGAGGATCATTTTGCGAAAGTTTTCTGCCTGAATAGATGTGTTTTCGTCAAATACTTCTGGTATTTTAGTCAGACCATCGATAATTTTACGCACAGTAGCGCCGAACAGATCTTCAATATCTTGTAGTGTGATGTGTGTATCTTCGACGGTGTCGTGGAGCAATGCACAGACAATTGCGGTTGGTTCTAACCCCATTTCTTCAGCACAAATGCGCGCTACAGAAATAGGATGATAAATATAGGGTTCACCTGATTTTCTGCGCATGTCTTTGTGCGCCTCTAAAGCAATATCAAACGCCTTTCGGATGAGCTTGGTTTCTTCGCGGCTGCGGTCTTTGGTGGCACGCAATAATCCTTTGAAGGCATTGAGAATTTCAATGCGCTCTTGCTCAAGATCGATAGGTGTCTGACCGTCGTATTGCATTAATCGGCAGGTAAGAGTTGACTTCTAACTTCTCCAAAACCAATTTTGATGCCATTCTGCTCGGAGTAGCCGCGCATAATGACGGTATCGTGGTCTTGTATAAAGCGACGCTCTGATCCGTCTGGCATTTGAACCGGCTTGGTGCCTTTCCAAGCGATTTCTAACATAGAGCCGAAGGAGTCTGGAGTCGGGCCTGAGATGGTACCTGAGCCCATGAGGTCTCCGCAGCGAATATTGCATCCGTTTACGGTATGGTGCGCAAGTTGCTGAGACATGTTCCAATACATATACTTAAAGTTGGAACGGCTGACCACATGCACAGGGCAATTGGGGGCTTCAATAGCAACCTCTAATTGAATATCATATGATTTGTTACCCTCAAACTGCAAATACGAAAGTACAGCCGGGTCTTGAGTTGGCGTTGAACAAGCAAAGGGCTGCAAGGCATCTAAGGTGACTATCCAGCAGGACATGGAGGAGGCAAAATTCTTACCCAAAAATGGGCCAAGCGGTACGTACTCCCATTTTTGAATATCGCGTGCAGACCAATCGTTAAAGAGACACATTCCAAAAATATAGTCTTCAGCCTCAGCGGTTGAAATACTGTGACCGAGGGCCTTACCGTCAAAAGTAATGAAGCCCATTTCTAGTTCGAAATCGATTTGCCTAGAAGGAGCGAAAATTGGGTCTGCGTTGTCGTCTGGCTTGATTTGACCTTTTGGCCTGATGACTTCATGGCCCGAAGGAATAATAGAGGAGGCCCTGCCGTGGTAACCCACGGGTATCCAGAGCCAATTGGGCAAAAGCGCATTTGCAGGATCTCGAAACATAACGCCAACATTGGTGGCGTGTTCTTTTGAAGAATAAAAGTCGGTGTAATCTCCAATTTGAACCGGCAAAGCCATTTTTACTTCAGCAATTGGAATTAACGCATGGTGCTGAGCTGCATTATTTTGAAAACTCGTGTTATCGGTTGCTAACAATTCTGCTATTCGGTTGCGCAGGGCTCGAACTGCCATTTTGCCTTTTTGCATCATAGGATTGAGGAATTCTTGACTGAATTCTGCAACCGTAAAGTTCAAATCGTCAAAATAGCCAAAAGACGCCATAAGGGAGAGGTCCAGAACGTGGTTGCCGATTCGTACCCCCACGCGCTTGGTACTTGACGCCGTTTCAAAAATACCAAATGGCAAATTTTGAATAGGAAATTCAGAGGATGCTGTTACTTCGATCCAAGAACGAAGTTCGGGGTTATTGGCCGTAATTTGCATAGCGTACGAGATTATACATTGAAACGAAAGTGCATGACATCGCCATCTTCGACGATGTATTCTTTGCCTTCCACTTTAAATTTACCAGCCTCTTTGACGGCATTCTCGGAACCGTACTGAATATAATCATTGTATTTGATCACCTCGGCACGGATAAATCCTTTTTCAAAATCAGAGTGAATGACACCAGCAGCTTGAGGGGCAGTCATGCCTTTGCGGATGGTCCAGGCGCGCACTTCTTTGACACCTGCTGTAAAATAAGTCTGTAAATTCAACAAATGGTAGGCTTGGCGTATGAGTCTGTTTACGCCGGGTTCTTCTAAGCCCAATTCTTCTAGGAACATTTGACGTTCGTCATAGGTTTCGAGTTCTGTGATATCTGCTTCAATTTTAGCACCAATAACCAATACTTCTGCATTTTCTGAAGCAACGGCAGCTTTTACTTGGTCTACGTATTTATTACCGGTTTTAACCGAGGATTCATCGACATTACAAACATACATGACAGGCTTTGAAGTAATCAGATTGAAATTTTTGATGGTATCCATTTCTTCTTGAGAAAATCCTAAACCCCGAACAGATAAGCCCTGCTCTAGGCCCGTTTTGATGCGCAGTGCGAGTTCGTTTTCTTTGAGTGCGTCTTTGTCTCCGGATTTGATAACGCGCGCTAGACTTTGGATTTTTTTCTCGATGGTATCAAAATCTTTAAGTTGCAGCTCGATGTCGATAATTTCTTTGTCGCGGATGGGGTCTACACTGCCGTCGACATGGATGATATTGCCGTCGTCAAAGCAACGCAACACATGCAAAATAGCGTCTGTTTCACGGATGTTTGCCAAAAATTGGTTGCCTAAGCCCTCCCCTTTTGATGCGCCTTTGACTAAACCTGCAATATCTACAATTTCCATCGTTGTGGGTACAACGCGCTCAGGATTAACTAAAGCCTCAAGTTTCTCAAGTCGAGGATCGGGTACGGAGGTAGTCCCGAGATTTGGTTCAATAGTACAAAAAGGAAAGTTGGCAGACTGCGCTTTGGCATTTGACAAACAGTTGAATAAAGTTGATTTTCCGACGTTGGGCAAGCCAACGATTCCGCATTTTAAAGCCATTTGATATGTTTGTTAGATCAGAGCGTAAAGATAGCCAAAAGCGGCGTGCTTCGGTCTATTTTTGGTATTTTTACGCAAATTCAATGCATGAAAAACGCAATCATTCTCCTTCTTATTTTAGGGCCACATTGGCTCAGCATAGCCCAGGATAGTATTTTTATCAGACGTATTTATGACGAAGCACTCTTGCGCGGGCAAGCCCATGAAAATCTTCGCCAACTTTGTAAAGACATAGGCCCACGCCTATCAGGTTCAGCTCAAGCACAAATGGCCGTGGACTGGAGCTACGAAAAAATGCTTTCCTATGGTTTTGATCACACAGATCGCCAACCCGTTCAAGTTCCGCATTGGGAGCGCGGCACAACAGAAGCGGCTTGGTTCAAGACCCATCTAGGAAAAATCATTAGGGTTCATTTATTGGCTTTAGGTGGGTCCGTAGGCACCAATGGCTTATTAGAAGGTGAGGTTATTGCATTCAAACAACTCTCCGATTTACAAAAAGCAAGCCCAAAAGAGGTCAAAGGAAAAATCGTGTTTCTCAACCAGCCAATGGACGCAAGCCAGATTCAAACTTTTAAAGCCTATGGCGCATGTTATGCCATTCGTGGCAATGGCGCTGTTGAGGCAGGTAAACTTGGCGCAAAAGCAGTTTTGATTAGGTCTCTAGGGCTTCCCGAAGATGAACACCCACATACTGGTTCTATGCACTATGAGGCCGGTATTGAAAAAATACCAGCTGCGGCTTTAGCCACAGCCGATGCCAGTGCTTTGGCAGCTGCGCTTCAAGAAGGCAAGGTTCAATTTTATTTAGAAATGGATTGTCGAGACTACCCTGATGTGCTATCTGCCAACGTGTTTGCAGAGCTCAAAGGAAGCAAGTACCCAAACCAAATCATCACCATAGGAGGCCATCTTGACTCCTGGGACACCGGCGAGGGCGCACATGACGATGGCGCAGGTGTTATCCATTGCCTTGAAGCGCTTCGGATTCTCAAAGTTCTTGGATATCAACCAACCCACACCATTCGCGTGGTTTTCTTTATGAACGAAGAAAACGGAAACAAGGGCGGACAAGGCTACGCCAAATTCGTCAAACAAAATGGCGAACAACAAATTGCAGCGCTAGAAAGTGACCGTGGCGGCTTTGCGCCCCGCGGCTTCGGATTAGATGGGCCTGATTCCTATCTCCAACTCCTCGCTTCTTTTGAACCGCTGTTTAAACCCTACGACCTCCATATTTTTGAAAAAGGTTATGGAGGAGTAGACATCGGGCCACTCAAAGAACAATATCCCGGCATTCCACTTTTTGGATTTGTCCCTGACTCACAACGTTATTTTGACTACCACCACGCACCATCAGATGTTTTTGAAGCAGTCAACAAACGCGAACTTGAATTGGGCGCTGCTGCTATTGCAAGCTTTGTCTATTTACTCGATAAAAATCTATAGTACAAGCTCAAATGTGCGGTATATCAGGCCTATTTTGTAAAAGCACCACAGCCTCCATTGAAGGAGCGGCCGTTCTCTCTAGCATGAACGATCGGCTCGAGCATCGTGGGCCCGACGGCGCTGGTCTCAAGTGGTTCGACAACACTGCATTTGGTTTAGCACACCGACGCCTCTCGATCATTGACCTCAGTGAAAAAGCTGCTCAACCAATGTGCCTGAATGAACGCTACTGGCTGAGTTTCAACGGTGAAATCTACAATTATCTTGAACTCCGAGCTGAACTTTGTGCACTTGGCGCGGTTTTTCAAAGCCATTCCGACGCAGAAGTATTGCTGCAGGCCTACTTCTTTTGGGGAGCTGACTGCCTGCAACGATTCAACGGAATGTGGGCTTTTGCTATTTACGACCATCAGCAAAACACGCTTTTTTGTGCACGTGACCCGTATGGCGTAAAACCCTTTTATTACCTTGAAAACCAAACTCATTTTGGTTTTGCTTCCGAAATCAAAGCCTTAATTGCTATTCCGAGCTACCAGGCGACGGCCAATAAAAAAGCGCTACTCGCCTATTTTGGTCTGAGTAAAATTGAAATGGAAACCGAAGGGTTTTTTAAAGGCGTCTACGAACTCCAACCTGGCTATACCCTAAGCTATGATTTAAGCACGCAGCAAAAGTCAATTGCTTCATACTACATTCCAACGCACATTGATGCCAAACAAGCCAAAAATCAATTCAAAGCAACACTTGAAAATGCCGTTGCCTTGCGCTTAAGGGCCGATGTTCCGCTTGGTTTCTGCTTGTCAGGTGGTCTAGACTCGAGTAGTTTATTACACCTTTCCGCAAAAATAAATCGAAACAAAAAGGTTACTTCTTTGGCCAATGGGCTTCATGCCTTTACGGCCGCAAACGATTCTACTCTAGACGAGCGTAAATGGGCCCAGCAAATGATTGCGCAAACCGATGCTACTTGGCATGTATCAGAACTAAACAGTCAGCAATTGATAGACGCATTGCCTCAACTTATTTATCATCAAGATATTCCGCTGCTGAGCACCAGTACTTTTGCGCAGAGCAGTATCATGAAAAGTGCTGCTCAACAGCACATCAAAATTCTCATCGATGGACAGGGTGGCGACGAATTATTTGCAGGTTACCAAGTATTTTACCCCACCTTTTTCAAGGAACTATTCTGGACAGGGAGTTGGGCACTGTTTTTACGCGAATGGAGCCAACTTGGCAATTCGCCAAGTTCTAAAAAATACATTCTTAAAGAATGGCTCAAAGACCTGATCACCTATCTTCCAAACAAGGTGCAAGGCATAATAACGAAAAGAGCAAATCCTTCGCTCGCCTATTTACGGCAGCTTCCAGAAAAGAGCAGGCAGCGTTATTCTAGCCTACAAGAACATTTAGCTTCTTATTGCCATGAACACGAATTAAAAAGCCTTTTGCGTTGGGAAGACCGCTGCTCCATGCAATTTGGCATAGAATCCAGAACGCCTTTTGCCGACGACACCGAGCTCTTGCAAACAGCTAGATCGCTGCAAATAACAGACCTTATTCAAAACGGCTGGTCAAAGTATCTATTGAGAAAGGCGCTGGATACAGAATTACCTAGTACCATTTCATGGCGAAGAGATAAAAAAGGATTTTCGGTGCCAGAAAGCGCCTGGCTAATGGAAACAACCCATTTCTGGAGCGAACAAATTGAAACCCATTGCGCCCTTGATAAAAGTGAGCTCATTGATCACGTACAACTCCAAAAAGATTTAGCACGTATTTTCTCTCATAGCAAATATGCGGGCTTACAAAACTTTGTGTTTCGCTACGTATGCTACTTAATTTGGCTTAAGGAATTTGAAATCAAACAATTCGCCTAAACTTCTTTTTGTGTTAGGCGGAGTTCAAAAGCTCTTTTTGGCAAGGCATTAATTTCTACGGCTTGCCCTATGAACGCATCGGGAAGGTAAACAGCACATAGCGCGTGCTTGACTAAATAAACATTTGAATGCATATGAGCAGGCAAAGCCTTATAAATACCCAGTAAGACTTCGTAACGTGGATATTCCGCATCTTGCTTTGCATCGTGCCAAACCAAAATTGAATCCGCAGCTTTTCTCAAACCCAATGCGGTTTGTGTATCGCGTAAAACGGCTTCTGTAGCATGATCGCCATCAATAAAGATTAGGTCGCATTTTTGAGCGTAGGGCTGCCAATCAAAGGTTGCGGAGTCTCCAAATAAGTGCGTAATATTCTTGATGTCTTTTGAAAAAAACCGATGGGAGTCTATGTAATGAGGTGCTTGCCCCATACGACGCAAAGTGCTATCTGGTAAATTGAGCGAAAAAACTTCTTTGACGAACGGCGCCACATTAGCTGCACTTTCCCCTCTCCATGTTCCGATCTCTAAATAAGTTTCTACTTTGTACTTTCGACAAAGCATTTGTAAAAAAGCAAAATCTGTTACCATGGAAGATCCGGAAAGAAACGCATAGGGTGTAATGTTCAACTCCTGAGCCTCTGTCCAAGCAAACGGATCAAGTTCTTGTAATTTAAGTGCTGGAAATACGTTTTCAAATTCATTCTTCAAGACCTCTTCATCTTTGAGAATTAAATTAAACAAGGCTGGTCTTTTTAAGAGCAACCAAATTGCTTTAAAGAGTTTGATAATTTTCTGCATAATTAAGACTTACGCCACAAAACGCGCATTTGAGTAAATAATTGTTCGAGCTCGGCTTTAGAAGGGAAAATAGAAAACACTGCGCCATCTTTTAAAAAGCAATACATAATTACTGCGCTTGTTGCTGTATAAGAAATACTTGCCGCAATGGCCCCACCAAAAGCTCCATAACTCGGAATCAAGGCAAAGGATGCTAAAATGCTAAATACAAGACCCACACCAGAGGCAAAGGCATTGACCCTGTAACGACCATGACCAGAAAAATAATGACCCACCACTAATGCATAGGTGAACACCCAAACACCAGGCGCCAAAACCCACATCAGCTGTTGAATTTCGCCAAAATCTGGTCCAAAAACATAGCGGTAAAAATCTGCGGGTAATAACAAGAAAAATACGACCCCAACTAAAGCAGCCAATAAGCCAAAACGCGCTAATTTCTCCGTAATTTGAATGGTATATTGCTGATCTTGGGTGTTGGCAATTATTGCGTATTGCCATAAAGAAATACTTGTCGCAATGAGCCAAATAGATTCTGTAATGGAGCTCGCATTCGAATACACCCCTACTTCATACGTGCCATGATATTGTTCTAAGATGTAATAACTGGCTCTAAAACTCAAGAGTTGTAAAACGTGTGCCAACTGATTGAAAAAACCCAGCGCAAACATGCTGCGCCAAACTGTTTGCCAACTTTGCTGAACGTCTTTTGTACTCGGAAAAAAACGCCATAAATAAAAAACACTGAGTGCAAAAGAAAATCCAAAAGCAATGTAAAGTGCGAGCACATAATCTAGTTCATTTTGAGTGGTCCATTGAAATAAACAGGTTAGAAACGTGAGTAATGGAACCGTAATTTGAATGAGGTTGTATGCGCCTATTTTTTGTTGCCCGAGTAGTAAGGAAGCATGAGCAGACGTTAAAGCACTTATTGCACTAAGTACAATTACATTGATCAAGTATCCATTCGGAAAAATCTTAAAAAGATACAAACCAATAGCAGCAATTAGACTTACCAAACAGATCCAAAGGTAAGAAGCACCCACTAAGCGAAGCCAAGAAAACCTCGAAGATAAATAGACCAGCGCAGCGCCACCAATCAAGGAATCAAAAATGGTGATGATCGCAACGGAGGTGAGTAGTAAGCTTTGTTCGCCTTTGCCAACTGCTCCGGTGAGCTGTGAAAACAAAATGACCAATCCAAAATTGAGCAGCGCAGAAAGCACCCTTACCCCAAAATTTCCGAAAATACTACGCCACATCTTTTTGGAGCACCATTTGATATGCCTCTAGAAACAGTCCTGAAATTGTCGAAGGGCTGTATTTCAATTCAGCTTCCTCGTGCATCTCTTGAGTTGAATATTGGCGCTTTTGGATATCCAACATGGCGGTCAAAAGCGCTTTTTCATTTTCTGAAGCAACGAGAATTCCATTGCCTTCTGAAATAATTTCTCCGACACCACCTACATCTGTTGAGATCATGGGAGTGCCGCAAGAGAGTGCCTCGAGAAGTACGCAAGGTAAATTTTCATAGCGGCTGCTCAAAACTAAGGCATCGGCAAATTGGAGGACTGCTGCTACTCCGGCGCTGTCTTGTCTGCCGTGAAAGTGAATTGACTGTGCAAATTCAAATCCTTTGATCAGGTCTCCATATTTGTTAAAATCACCATCGGAGACCACGTGTAGTTCTACTTTTGCTTGTTGCTTTTTGAGCTGATAAAAAGCCCGAACCAATAAATGAAAGTTTTTTTGCTCGGGGTCCAACGAGGAAATATGTACAAAACGAAATACACCATGCGGTTTTTTATCCAGGGCACTAAATAGCTTCGTATCGACAACATTTGGAACCACTTTCATTGGAGTGTTTATTCCAAAATGCTGCATGGCCGCTGCAAGGTCTAGAGACACCGGCATGATCAAGTTGGCACGCTTGCCAATCCATTTCATCAAAAATTGTTGAATTCGGGAAGGCTGCGGCTGGGCGTAGTCGTGGTAGCAGGTCCAGTGTTCAGTATGCACAAGCGGAACCCTCCACCTCCATTTGAGTAAAATACCTACCAATCCAACTGGATACAATACATTACCATGAATGAGTTCAGGTTTACCCAATTTCGTTTGTGCAGCAAATTTTAAATAGGCCGCAAAAACACGAAAATAATTGATCAAAACGCCTAAAATAGGCAAACTACTTTTGGGTACATAAATGAGATGTTCTTCAAAAGTGTCGGTTTTCAATTCATGCGTAAGCTCCGGATGCTCGGAACTTAATACTACATGAACCAAAGCAACATCTGCAACTAATTGGGCCGCCTTGATATGTTGCTGCACAAAATTACCTTCGGTT
>JALRJE010000039.1 GCA_023268965.1 Crocinitomicaceae bacterium | reverse complement strand
AACTCCCGTCCTTACTCATCAACTTCTTTTAAAACCCCAAATTAACATAGACCGTTGTCTCAATTGCGGGGTGCAAAGATATGTACTCTTTTTGGTTCTGCAATAATTTTTTGGAAGAAAATTATTTTTTTTTTGAATCAGAAATATAACTGATTGATTTATAGACCGCTCTATTTTAAAAGAGCTATGCCTTTTTGTAAGGGTGTAATATATTCATTGGATTGAAGCCCTAAGATGTCCTTTTCAAAGAAAGGCGCATGAGGTATGGCATAGTTGTCCTTGGAATCTGGATCAAAAGAAAATGTTGTCTCGTCTTTGCAATATAAATTCCAATGTTGTTTGTTGGTATAACCTGATTGCCAGGTTGCGCATACTGCAAGAATGGCAACAGAGAGTTGTGTTTTTGGATTCCACGTACCCATAAAGTTCACCTCAGCCAAAAAGAGACCCATTTGATCAATGAGAATACGCTGATCTGAAACCGACCAATTTTTATAGGAAGGAATCATTTGCTGGAGTACAAAAAGGTCATTTGCATTGAGTTGAACCCGCTCCACTCGATTATTCTTGCTTCGGGCGATGCTGAACCATTTGCGCATGGCTAGTATGAGCAGCACAAGAACAAGGATACCCGATAACTTTGCCAATCCAATTAATCCTGAAACAATAAATACTGGGATCAGGATTAATAGAATTGCAAAAAGCGGAAGCCAAAACGAAAAGCGGTAATTATTCAGCGACCCACTTATCATTGCGCATTTCTCCTTTAATAGTGACATTTTTTGTGCGAGCGTAGTCTTCTGCGGCAACTAACATTTGCTCTCGTGTGTCTCTGCGGATAAGAATAGCAGAAGAACCTTGTGATTTTACTTCTATATAAAAACCGTTGCGCAATCTGGCTGGTTTGGTTGGAGGTCTACCCATGGTATGTAATTAATTTATGATAAGAGTTCGACAATATAACTATTATATACGAATATTGTTGCAATTTGTTAAACAAAAATCATGCCTTAATTAATGTTGAAAGGAAAGAATTAACTTTGCGACATGATACAATTTGATCGACTCGGTTATTTTTTACCCCAAGGATATCTATTCAACAATGTAAATCTCCAAATTAACAAAGGAGACAAAGTAGGTCTAGTGGGTAAAAACGGTGCAGGTAAATCTACTCTCCTGCGCATTTTAGCCGGCAGCACCAAGCCCAGTGATGGTCAAGTGCATCATCCAAAAAATTTAAAATTCGGATTTCTAACACAAGATATTCACATCGATTCGGACAAATGCGTTTATGATTTTCTTTTCTATTCTAACGAGGTCTTGAATGCCATTAGAGAAAGACTAGATCAAATTAATAACGAACTGACCATAAGAACGGACTATGAAACCCAAAGCTACTTGGCCTTACTAGACGAGCTCAGCGAACTCAATCATCGTTTTCAAGTACTAGAAGGTTACCAATGGGAAGAAAAAATCAAAGCAACATTAGAAGGTCTCGGCTTTAGCATAGAGGACCAACAAAAAATGATTGCGCAGTGCTCAGGTGGCTGGAAAATGCGTGCAGAATTAGCGCGCATACTCGTCAATACACCAGATATCTTACTACTCGATGAACCTACCAACCACCTCGACATATTATCGATCAGTTGGTTGGAACAGTATTTACAGAGGTTTGAAGGTGCGGTTATTCTCATCTCTCACGACCGTTTGTTCTTGGATAATGTCAGTACCAGAACCCTCGAGATCTCTAGACAACAAATTTTTGACTTCCCCTACGCCTATTCGAAATATAAAGAATTGCGTGCCGAAGAAATGGAAAGACTCGAGCAAGCAAAAAAACAACAAGATAAAGACATCAAGCACGCAGAAGAACTCATCGAGAAATTTCGAGCCAAGAAAAACAAAGCAGCTTTTGCACAATCCTTGATCAAGAAGTTGGACAAAACCGAACGCATCTCCGTAGAAAAGGACCAAGTTGCCCGACTTAAACTGCGTTTTCCACTCGCGGTACAACCTGGAAAGTGGGTTTTAGAGCTCAACCAAATAGGTAAAAGCTATGACGATCGTTGTTTGTTCAAAGAAGTTTCGATTACCATTGGACGCGGTGAAAAAATTGCGCTACTGGGTCCAAATGGCGTTGGTAAATCTACGCTACTCAAAGCCATTATGGGCAGCATTGGTCATGAAGGAGAGGTATTGCATGGTCATAACGTACAGATTTCCTATTTTGCGCAAGATCAGGCAGAAAAACTCAATCCGAAATTGAGTATCTACGACACGGTCGATTTAATAGCCAAAGGCGACCTCCGTCGAGACTTGAGAAGTATTCTAGGTGCCTTTTTGTTCTCTGGCGAAGACATCGATAAAAAAGTAGGTGTTTTGTCAGGTGGAGAGCGTACAAGACTCGCGCTTTGCTGTTTATTGCTGAGCCCTTCAAACTTCCTGATCCTCGATGAGCCAACCAATCATCTCGATCTTCAAAGTAAAGAAGTATTAAAAGAAGCTCTGATGCACTACGAAGGGACCTTCATCATTGTTTCTCACGATAGAGAATTTGTCGATGGACTAAGCAATCGCATTTGGGATATCGAAAATCAAGGGGTTAAAATTCACCACTTTGACCTCAAAGAGTATTTGAGTTACAAAACGCAAAAAAATCCAAATGACACTTCTACTTTGCAGGCCAAAGAATTAAAGAAAGAAAAAATTACACCAACTGAAAACAAACCCAAGATTGATAAAGCACTTCAGAAAGCGCAAAAAGAAATTGAGCAAATCGAACAACAAATCGAACAACAAGAGAGCGTACTTAAAAATGTAGAAGACGACCTGAGCAAAACAGACTATGAAGACAAAGCTCAATACAATAGTGCGCTAAATAGATACGAACAAGAGAAGGCGCAATTAGATTTACTCTACAAAAAATGGGAAGAAAAATCTGAGGTACTTTTAAAAACTGAATTTCATTAATTTTGACCCATGAAACAACTGCTTGTTATCTCCTTTGGACTGCTCTTGTTGTCTTCGAAGTGCAACAATCAAAATCAGCATCCGGTTCCGTTTGTCCCGGTCGATATCACGATTGATATGCAACTTCCTAGCTACAGTAATCTGCAAGGAGTTGGTGGTTGGACCTACCTCAATGGTGGCTCGAGAGGCATCATTGTTTACCGAAAAGCAATTGACGAATTTGTCGCTTTTGATCGTCATGCCCCATCTGATCCTGAAGGTTCTTGTCCTATGGCGCTCTATCCAGACGATCAAAACTTCTTACAGTTAATAGATTCTTGTAATAACGCAGTATTTTCTTTGTACGATGGCTCACCTGTGAGTAACAGCATTTTTGGGCTAAGACAATACGCAACTCAATTTAACGGCAACAACTTATTGCGCGTTTATAACTAACGAATATGGCAGATATCAAAGTAACGATTATCGATAGAGACGGTCAAGCACACGAATTAGAAGGCCCTACAGACATGAACATGAATATCATGGAACTCTGCAAGGCCTATGACTTACCTGTCAAAGGCGAATGTGGCGGCATGGCGATGTGTGCTACATGCCAGTGCTATTTAGAATCAGAAACGGATTTGCCAGAACAAAGCGACGCTGAGTTAGATATGCTCGACCAAGCATTTTTCGTGAAAGCAAACAGTAGACTTGGATGTCAAATTCATCTCAATGACGACATTGACGGCATCGTTTTGCGCCTAGCCCCAGAGCAGGATTAATCCATTTTTTCTGCAAAAACCTTTCTGAATTTCTCTACCTTAGGCCGCACGACACTCTGGCAATAAGGGTTGCCCGGATTGTTTTGGTAATAATTGTGGTGGTAATCTTCAGCCTCAAAATAGTTGTTGATTTCAACAATTTGCGTTACAATTGGCTTATCCCAAACTTTTTCAGCTTCTAATTTTTGGAGATACTTTAAGGCTGCTGACTTTTGTGCCTCGTTATGGTAAAATATGACGGATCGGTACTGCGAACCGATGTCATTTCCTTGTCTATTGAGCTGAGTGGGGTCATGCACAAACCAAAATGCTTCGAGTAATTCTTCATACGAGATAACGCTCGGGTCAAAAACAACCTGAGCAACCTCGGCATGGCCCGTTTGACCGGTACAAATTTCTTTGTAGGTAGGTTTGTCCGTGTGGCCACCTGCATATCCTGGCACCACCGAAATGACTCCTTTTAGGTCTTGAAAACAGGCTTCAATGCACCAAAAACATCCCGCACCGAAAGTGGCGAGTTGTTTGCCTTGAAAGTTATTTTGATCTTTTTGTTTTTCGTTCATTTCGTCTTGAGCTATAAAGTTTAAGGACGCCGAGTTGATGCAATAGCGAAGGCCTGTTGGCTTTGGGCCGTCGTCGAAAACATGCCCTAGATGGGCATCACAATTATGACAACGCACCTCTGTTCTAACCATGCCATGAGAGCGATCGATTATTTTTTTGACATTTCCTTGCGTGAGCACATCATAAAAGCTCGGCCAACCAGACCCGGATTCGTATTTTGTCTTACTTTCAAATAGCGGCGCATCGCAAGCCACGCAAACGTAGGTACCTTCGTCGTGGTGATCCCAGTACTTGCCTGTAAACGGACGTTCTGTACCTCCGTTGATGACGTAACAAACGTTTTCTGGTAACGCTCGACCGTTGAACGTATTTTGATTTTTTGCTGCATCTGGGTCTTGCTGTCCACAGGCATTTAAGCTTCCTAAGATCATGAGTACAAAAATAAGTTTCATATGCTTACAACAAACAAGAGTTGGTTTGGTTTAACTACTTTTGCACCCATGCTCCTTAGATACTCAAAAGACTTTTGGTTACTTAGTTTCAGTATGTTTTTTTTCATACTGAGCTTCAATTTAATTTTACCTGAAATGAATGGGTTCATTAGTCAGTTAGGAGGAAGCGGAGTAAAGGGCAGCATCATATTTTTATTTTCCGTTGCAGCTGGTATTTCCAGACCTTTTGCAGGTAAACTTGCTGATTTAATTGGTCGAAAACGCAGTATTTATATTGGGCTTTGTTTCGCTATTGCCGCAAGCTTGAGTTACTCATTTGTGAGTTGGATCGGTTTCTTTTTTGTGCTGAGATGCTTGCATGGCCTAAGCGCAGGTTTTGCGCCTACAGGTGCCACCGCTCTCTTGACTGACATCTTACCCCCGGATAGAAAAGGAGCCGCAATGGGGCTTTGGGGAACCTTTATTTCATTAGGTATTGGTATTGGCCAAGCACTTGGTTCTTTTATTTTTACGCAAAGTAATATTGACGTTTTATTCATGTGTGCCGCTGGCTTCGGCATCATATCACTCTTATTGTTGATTCCCATCAAAGAAACCCTTCCTACACAACTTCGCTTTAATCGAAAACAACTCCTGATCAAATGGGAAGATGTAGTAGAACCAACCGTTAAACCAGCTGCAACCATTATGCTGCTCACCGCTATTAGTTCAGGTGTTATTTTTGTTTTAAGCCCCGAGTATTCAGCATATTTAGGCATTACAAATAAAGGCTATTTCTTTGGTATTTACGTACTCACCACCATTGGTGTTCGTTTGGTTTTTTCCTCGCTATCGGATCGAATTGGCAGGAGAGAAACAATGCTACTCGGCTGCAGCCTGTTGGTGTTCAGTATGATATATCTCGGTTTGGTAGACGATATTTGGAGTTATACGATTGCTGCTGGTATTTTTGGTTTGGCTACCGGAATTTCGAGCCCAACTCTTTTTGCCTGGACCGCTGATTTGAGTTTAGCACACCGCCGTGGCACGGGTTCCGGGACGCTATTTATTGCGCTTGAACTCGGCATCTTGATTGGTTCAGGGCTTACCTTTATATGCTATGAAAACACAATGGAAAGCGCTCGAATTTGCATGTTTATAGCCGCAGGATTTGGTGTTTTAGCACTGCTCTTATTACTCCTCCAATTGCGTAAATCTAAACTTGCTTTGAACGCTCGAGGTAACGTCTAACTAAATAGTGTCCGAGATAAACTAATGGTGTAAGTAGAATCGCTATTAGAATTTTTAATAGGTAATTAGTCGGAGCAACCTCGAAATAAGTCGATAAACTCATGGCGCCGGGCAATACAAAACCGATGTACAAAACGATGTAAGAATCGATGAGCTGTGAAAGGAGTGTGCTTCCGGTACTGCGTAGCCAAATAAACCGATTACCCGTTTTTTGTTTGATTTGATCAAAAACATAGGCATCTAAGATTTGTGATACCAAAAACGCAACGATACTTCCAACAATTACAGCCTGAGCTTGACCGAAAACAAGATTATACGCTTCGTTGGTGGCTAATTTTGATCCTTTAATTTCAAAAGCCGGAATAGACATCGATAGGCCTACAATCAGGAAGCAATAGGCAATGAGCCCCGCAGTAATCCAGGAGAGTCTGCGCACTGCTTTTTGACCATAAAATTCATTGAGGAGGTCTGTGAGCAAGAAAACGATAGGCCACGGTAAAATACCAATGATGGTAACGAAAGGACCCACTTTTTTACCGAAAAAGTATCCTTCTAGCGGAATTTGAATAAGCTTATTACTGATGAGTTCGGCTGTTACGGCATTCGTGACAAATAAACCTGCTAATGCGATAAAAAGCCACTGCCGACGCTCGTTAAGTTTTTGTTGCTCCATTGTGCTAAAATAAGCATTTAGGGCGTGCCGTAATCTAAGCGCTTGGTTTTGATGTAGCGTTTTAAATAGTACTGTGAAGTTTTGAAATTGTCGATCCGGACTCCTGAATTGGCAGAATGGATGAATTTGATTGCTTCGGGACTGACTTCAACAACCAATGCAACGTGGCCAACACTTGTGGAATTGACATTGCTTCCTTTAAAAAACATGAGATCGCCGGGTCGAATTTCAGAAAGCTTAACGGTGGTTCCTAATTCTGCCAAACCATAACTAGTGCGGACTAAATCAAAACCAAAATTGCCAAAGATGTAATTGATAAATCCAGAACAATCAAAGCCAGATGGGGTGGTGCCTCCGTAGCGATACGGCACACCCAGAAAACGTTTGGCATAATTGATAATAGCATCTACTTGTGGGTCGTTGGGTAAGGTGACCTTTGTTTGAGATTGGGATGTAGGTGTTTGGGCCAACAACCCTGGAGAGATGACCAAAAAGAGTATAGAGAAAATTATAACTTTTATTTTCATTTTTTGATAGCCAATGCAAAAATAATAATTATTTTCGAATCTTCATTCAAGTAGCCAGATGCCCCCTATTGAAAATCAAATACTTAGCAAACTTTACTACAGCATTGGCGAAGTCGCAAGTATGCTAGAGGTAAATGCCTCACTCTTAAGATTTTGGGAGAAAGAATTTAACCTAACTGTTTCAAAAAAGAACAACAAAGGTAACCGGCTCTTTTCGGTCAAAGAAATCGAACAAATCAAGCGCATTTATCAGCTGGTTAAAGTGCAAGGATACACGCTCGATGGCGCCAAAAAAGCCCTCAAACTAAAATCAAACACCCCACTTTCCGAACCTGTTCAAATCATTCAAAAAGCAGCAGCTCCTGCCAATCCAAACTACGCAGAAATCATCGATAAATTAGAAGGCATCAAAGCCAAATTATTGAGCTTACCTGTTGAAAATGAACCAACACGCGGTCCTATTGAGCCACCAAAAAAGCGTAGCACAGAAAAGCCAAAACCAGCTTCAGACCTGCCTACCCTATTTGATTTTTAAGCGTTCAAAAGCATAAGCAGTCTAGAAAGCCCCTCGTATAACTTCTTTGAAATAAGACGGTGCTTTCAGCATTCTAGATCCATACCAAGAACAGATTTCACCATCGATAAGCACAATTTTAGAATTCGGGAAAAGGAGCTGTACTTCGTCCATGTGTTTGGCCTCAAAAGGAAATGGTTCGGAGCTTAAAAAGATGGTATCCGGATGATCCTGGATCTCTTCCTTCTTTGACAGTACCTCTTGAAGTTCAGGATATCTATCTATCGAGCAAAAGTTTTCAAAGCCAAAATGGGTCAATAAACCATGTATATAAGTTTGGGGGCCAACTACATAATAGGGGTCTTTCCAGATCAAATAAAGAAAAGTAGCCCCCTGCGCAATGTTGCCAGAGCGCTGAAAATCGGTTTGAATTTGACCTACGAGCGAATGTGATTTTTCTTCGCGCTGCACTTTTCTACCGATCTCAAGTAAATAACTATAGGCCTCTTCTAAGGAAGTGATGTCCGTTAATAAAACATTGTACTTGAGCTGCAATTGTTCAATATCTTTCTTCGTGTTTTCTTCCTTATTGGCAATAATAAGCGTTGGCTGCAGGGTTTCGATCGTTTTAAAATTGACTTTTTTGGTGCCCCCTACCCGCGTTTTGTGCTGCCACCATGCTTTCGGATGAATACAAAACTTAGTGATTCCAACCACCTCCTCATCTAGGCCCAAGGCCCAAAGATATTCAGTTAAAGATGGAACCAAAGAAATGATGCGCATGGTCTTAAGCCATTGCAGCAATGACGTCGTAACGGGACACAATGTGGTGCTTACCGTTGTCGAGAGCAACCAACACCGCAGGAACTTGCTTAGAAATCAATTTACAAAGTTCTTCTACGGGAGTGTTCGCGTGGACTACCGGAAAGGCTGCCGACATCAGGGAAGAAATAGGCGCATCTCGGAGTGCTGGATTATCGATGAGTACTTGGTACAAATGGCTGTCGTCTACTGAACCCACAAATTGTCCGTCTTTCATGACCGGAATTTGAGATATATCAAAATTGCGCATTTTGGCGATCGCATGAGACACTAATTCTTCTGCGTATAGAGAAACAAGTGGCTTGTTGCCGTGTTGGGCAACCAAGTCTCCGGCAGTAAGTAGATTTTCTTCGAGGAAACCACGTTCGCGCATCCAGTCGTCATTGAAAATTTTGCCTATGTAGCGGCTACCGTGGTCGTGAAATAAAACCACCACTACATCTTTTGAAGTGAGTGTTGCTCCCATTTGCAACAACCCTTTGATGGCTGCACCTGCCGAGTTACCGACAAATATTCCTTCTTCGCGAGCAAGCCTTCTGGTATAAACTGCTGCATCGCGGTCCGTAACTTTTTCAAAATGATCAATGATATCAAAATCGACGTTGGCAGGTAAGATGTCTTCGCCGATTCCTTCTGTGATATACGGATAGATCTCGTTTTGATCAAAAATGCCGGTTTCTTTGTATTTCTTAAAAACCGAGCCATAAGTATCAATTCCCCATATTTGAATATTAGGATTTTTCTCTTTTAAATATTTTCCGACACCAGAAATGGTACCACCAGTGCCTACTCCCACAACAAAGTGCGTGATTTTACCTTCGGTTTGCTCCCATATTTCAGGGCCCGTCTGTTCGTAATGTGCTGTTCTGTTCGAAAGATTGTCGTATTGATTGACATACCATGAATTCGGAATTTCGGTGGCCAGACGTCTTGAAACAGAATAGTATGAACGCGGATCGGTTGGTTCAACAGCTGTTGGGCAAACCACGACTTCTGCTCCGACGGCACGCAGAATGTCCATTTTTTCTTTGGATTGTTTGTCGTTGAGTACACAAATAAGTTTGTAACCCTTGATAATACAAGCCAATGCCAAACCCATACCCGTATTGCCAGACGTACCCTCGATAACGGTACCGCCCGGTTTGAGTAAGCCGGAATTCTCCGCGTCTTCGATCATTTTGACAGCCATGCGGTCTTTGACCGAGTTGCCGGGATTGGTCGTTTCTATTTTGGCTAGAATTTGAGCTGGAATATCTTTGGCAAGTTTATTGATTCGGACTAGTGGGGTATTACCAATCGTTTCTAAGATGTTGTCGAATACTTTCATGAATGATGTTTGAACAAAGTTAGTCATCTGTTTGAATTCACTAATTTTAAAGCATGATAAAATTTAGTTTCGCTCTTACATTTGGACTTTTTGCGTTGTTTACAACGGCTCAAGTTTGTCCTATTTTACCTACACCCGCTGTCTATAAACAAGGCAATGGTATGTTTGTCTGCAGTGGCCAGCTGCTCATAGACCCATCTGAGCTCGCACCCAATTTAAAAACCGCACTAACGGACTATGCGCTTTGGGCCAATAGTATAAGGGTTTCACCATTTGTTCAAAACCCAATGGTGCAATTCAAAAAACTTACCAATGTGAAGCAAGATTCATATAGCATCAATATTGCAGATCACATTACCATCTCCTACTCGAGCGAAGCTTCTTGTTTTTATGCTTGGGTTTCTTTGTTGCAATTAAGTACGCAACAAGACGGACAACTACAATTTCCAAAATGCTTTGTCAAAGACTACCCCACATTTCATTGGCGAGGCCTGCATCTGGATGTTTCGAGGCATTTTTTTACGGTCGATGAAGTCAAGCGTTTCATTGACCTGATGGCTTATTACAAATTCAATACTTTACATTGGCACCTTACTGACGATCAGGGCTGGCGCATTGAAATTAAAAAATATCCACTTTTGACCGAAGTCGGCGCTTGGCGAGACTCCACAGTGGAAAACCATTACAGCACCCAGCCTCGGACCTACAACCAATCGCGCTACGGCGGTTTTTATACCCAAGAAGAAATCAAAGAAGTGGTGCATTACGCGTCAGAAAGGTTTATTGATGTTGTTCCCGAAATTGAAATGCCGGGCCACGCAAGAGCTGCGTTGGCCGCATACCCACAATACTCCTGTACCGGCCAAACACAAGGCGTGGAAGGTCTTTGGGGCGTTTTTGATGACATTTTTTGCGCCAAAGAAGAAAGTATTTTGTTTTTGCAAGACGTTTTAACAGAAGTTTTGCCGCTTTTTCCAAGTGCTTACCTACATGTGGGAGGAGACGAAGCGCCAAAGACAAGATGGAAAGCTTGTCCGAATTGTCAGGCTGTCATTAAAGCAAACGGCCTACACGACGAACACGAACTACAAAGTTATTTCATTGGGCGCATGGACGCCTTTTTGACTCAAAATGGCAAAAAACTCATTGGTTGGGATGAAATTCTCGAGGGTGGGCTGTCGCCAAATGCGACCGTGATGTCCTGGCGCGGCTACGAGGGCGGAAAGGCAGCCGCAGCGCAAGGTCATTATGTGGTCATGTGCCCTGGTTCTCATTGCTATTTTGATCATTATCAAGGACGAGGCGCAGACGAACCGTTGGCTATTGGCGGTTACACACCTTTGGACCGCGTTTATGAATTCAATCCGATTCCGTCTGACATGGACCTTGCTTCGGCAGCCTACGTTCTAGGAGCCCAAGGCAACCTCTGGACCGAATACATCCCCGACATGGCTCAGCTAGAATACATGGCCTACCCGCGCGCCATTGCACTCAGTACCGCTTTGTGGTCCGAAACAAAATTGCCTTACGAACAATTTCTTTCTACTTTGAGAATGTTTCATTATTCATTTTTAAACAGCCAAAAAGTCAACTTTTCCAAAGCAGCACTGAAGCCAGAACTCAAAACTATGCGAGGTAAAAACGGCGGTATTGAAATTCAAAAGGTGCCCGCCAAAGGATTAGATAAACAACCAGAGATACTCAACAACATTTATCCAACAAAGAAAAAAACGAAAGTCGTTGGCCTGCAAATTGAACAAGGTTCAGGCTTAGCTCCTAAACAACTCCAAGTGATACAACACAAAGCATTGGGCGCGCAAATCGTTTATCAAACGCCGCCGAGCCCAAAATACGATAACGGAAGCCTCACTATTGTAGATGGCCAGTTAGGCGCACGCCCGTGGAAAGGCAACGAATGGCTGGGTTTTGAAAGCGACAGCGTTTCTTTTGATATTGTTTTTGATAAACCCATCAAAGTTGAAGAAATCAGGATACATACCCTCCACGACCCGAATAGTTGGATTTGGGCTGCGCAAACCTATAACATTTCGTTTTCCAAAATTGGTGTAGCAAACGGTATTGTCGACGGTCATTCGACCGATGAAACAATTGTCATTGACAACATCAAAGAGAAAACCCAAATAGTTCATGTCGTGATTTACGGACTTTCTAAAATCCCTCAAGGACAGCCAGGCGCAGGCAACACGCCCTGGCTGTTTTTGGACGAGATAGAAATTCGATAGTTTTCACAAGAGAATACTTTACATTTAAGGAATAATACCCAAGCGCACGGCATGTACAATGATGCCTGCGGTATTGCGCACGTCAAGTTTTTCGATAATGCGCATCTTGTGGGTTTCGACGGTGCGTGGAGAAATCTGGAGGTCGTGGGCAATTTCTCGACAGGTTTTTTCTTGACAAATACCTCTAATCACATCGATTTCGCGCGCTGTGATGCGCTCTAAAGTATGAATGGTACGACGCTCAGCATCGAGCATGCGCTTGGTATTGGGATGCAAATAGGAATTTTGAAAAAAAACCTGACGAAATGCGGCCACAGCTTCTTCATGCATATTCCATTTGTTCACTACCCCATGAAAACCCCACTTTAAATAGAGCGGTACCATAGCAGACTTGAAATTCGGGACTAAAAGCAAGAACTTGGCATTGGGCCACGCGGACATCCAAAAATTAATGTAGGCCTGGTCGAGCTCTTGAAGTAAATCTGCGTCAATCATGATCACTTGAATACCCACGCCGGTATAGCGGGCCCTAAAATCGCTGAGACTTGTCGATTCTCCGACCCACTCGAAGTCATTGCGTGGCTCCAGCAATGCACGCAATCCTGTTCTGAAAATAATGTCAGTTTCTATAAAAGCCACGCGAATGCGGGCACCCAAATAATTACTCATACGACTTGCATTTTAATAGGTCAGTGACCTGGTTTTGGTTAATACAAGTAGAGCTGTTTCATGAGGCTAAGGTAATAAGGCTTACCCAAAAGGGTATCAGTAGAATGACGGATGATCATCAAATAAAGTTGCATAGCTACTGAGAAAAGATTTAGAAATTTGACTTAAATAAACCTTTAGGTCCTTCGGGATGTTCTATCTTTGCAGTAGCAATCAAATATTAGATCATGTCTCAAAGAAACTGGCAAAGCATCAAAAATTACAAAGACATTAAATTTGAATTTTTTGAAGGAATTGCAAAAATTACCATCAACCGTCCTCAGGTCTATAATGCTTTCAGACCAGAAACAAACTTCGAAATGCTCGACGCCATGGACATCTGTCGAGAAAGACCCGACATCAATGTAGTCGTTTTAACTGGCGAGGGCGACAAAGCATTTTGTTCTGGCGGAGACCAAAACGTGAAGGGTGTTGGCGGCTATATCTCCGAAAATGGCGTTCCTAGACTCAATATATTAGACCTGCACAAAGCCATTCGTTCCTTACCTAAACCAGTCAT
>JALRJE010000114.1 GCA_023268965.1 Crocinitomicaceae bacterium | reverse complement strand
TACTGGGGTGCATGAGGCCGGTATTGATTTTCAACATATTGGGTGGTTCAAAACGTTGGTTGCCAACAATCAATTGAAGTTGAATGTCTACGCCATGTTAATGGACAGTCCTCAAAACCGCAAGTTTGCTAAAAAGAATGGGCCTTTTCTGTATAAAAATCTGAGCATCCGTAGTTTTAAATGTTTTGCCGACGGCGCGTTGGGTTCAAGAGGCGCTTTGCTGAAGTTGCCATACCACGACCATCCTCAAAGTAGAGGCTTGTTGCTGACAGAAGTTGAGCGCATGAAAAATCTGGCGCAATTTTGTTTGTCGACGGGCTATCAAATGAATACGCACAGTATCGGTGATTCTGCAAACGCTTTGATTTTGAATTTATATGCAGGTGTTTTCAAGCAAAAACCTGATCACCGTTTTCGCATCGAGCACGCGCAAGTAGTGGACCCCATCGACTTTCAAAAGTTTGCCAATTATGCAGTGTTCCCATCTGTGCAACCAACCCATGCGGTTTCCGATGCAGATTGGGCCGAAAATAGGTTGGGCAAGAAGAGAATGAAGGGTGCGTATGCTTACCGCACGTTAATGGATCAGTTCGGTATGCTGGCCCTTGGTACTGATTTTCCTGTAGAGCAAACGAATCCTTTTGCCACTATTCAAGCCGCATATAATAGTCCGTTTGGGCAAGGGCTTACCCTCGAAGAAATCCTCAGAGGCATGACGATCTATGCCGCTTTTGCCTCTTTTCAAGAGAAGCAATTAGGAACGCTAGAAAAAGGCAAAGACGCCACCCTAGCAATTTTTGAATACCCCGTGAACGGCGAGGCGGGGCAGGTGCAAAACTACGCTTGGCGTACCTTTATCAAAGGTAAATGTGTGTTCAAATTAGAAGCTTTGTGAACCAAAAAAGATCATACATGCGGTGGATTCTTATATACATTTTAATTTTTTCTTTTCAAGGATTTTGTCAAGAAGTTGATTGGGATGAGTTGGAAATGGAAGTTTTAAAATACGATACAAATACGCTGAATCAGCTGCTAGATAACTGGCACCAAGCTGCAACTCAAGCCAATTTTGAAGCCTATTTTTCAATGACTACCAACAGCTTTGTCTTTTTAGGTACAGCACCAGGGGAACGCTGGACAAAACCCGAATTCATGGCTTTTTGTAAACCTTATTTTGACAAGGGCAAAGCCTGGGATTTCAAGCCATCTAACAGACATTGGCATTTTGTCGCTGAAGGGCAAGTCGCTTATTTTGACGAAGACCTCCAAACCTGGATGGAAGGTTGCAGAGGAAGTGGCATTTGCGTGCTAGAAAATGGCGAATGGCGCTTGGCTTACTACAACCTGACAGTCCTGATCGAAAACGAAAAAATCAAGACTTTCATTGAATTACGCAAGCAATAATGTTTGTTTCAGATAATTTACTCAAAACGGTTCAGGGCTATTTCAATGAGGAATTAAAAGGTCTTTACAGTGAAATGGCCTGTAAGCAAATGTGGCAACAAATTCTTGAAAAACGCTTTTCTTGGACGCCCACCGATTTGTTGCTCAAACAACAAGAACGTTTGTCGGAGTCCGATTTATTATACATCCGCAGTGTTGTCAAGCGCTTAAAAGTAAATGAACCCTTTCAATATATACTCGGTGAAACCTTTTTTGCCGATATGCTGCTCAAAACCGACGCCAGAGCCCTGATTCCAAGACCAGAAACCGAAGAATTGGTCGCGCTCGTGAAGTCGCAAGGGCATTCTTATTCAAATATCATCGATTTTTGTACCGGAAGTGCTTGCATTGCCTTGGCACTTAAAAAAGCTTATCCAACAGCTGTAGTCAGTGCCATTGATTTATCCGAAGGAGCCATCGAATTGGCTCAAGAAAATGCGCAACTCAACAAACTTGAGATACACGTAATAGTTCAGGATATTTTTACTTGGCAAAGTCCAGAACAATTTGACTTAATCGTGAGCAATCCGCCGTATATTCCGCAAAAAGAAAAGGGTCTGATGCAAGCAAATGTATTGGAACACGAACCACAAATGGCCTTGTTTGTGCCCGACCAAACACCGCTTTTGTTTTACGAGCAATTGGCGCACTTAGCGCGAACAAATCTGCAAGCTAAAGGAATCATTGCGCTAGAAGTACATGAAAATTTAGCACAGCAAACCCTTGCTTTGTTTGATCAGGAGTATTTTTCAAGAAGAGAAATCCATCGGGATTTACAAGGAAAAGAACGCATGATACTTGCGCAAAAAGCTTAACTTTAGCTTATGGAATTGCAGGCAATACAAGCAAAAATGGCTGAGTTAAGTACGCAGCTTCATGCGCACAATCATGCCTATTATGTGCTCAATTCACCTCAAATTTCTGATTATGAGTTTGATATGTTGCTCAAAGAACTTGAAGCGCTTGAAAAACAATATCCATCGTACATTGATGCCAATAGCCCTACCAAGCGAGTAGGCGGTGACCTCACTAAGAAATTTGAAGCAAAGGCGCATCGCTTCCCAATGTTGTCGTTGTCTAACAGTTATTCTGAGCAAGAAATCATCGATTGGGCTGAGCGCTGTCAAAAAGTACTCGGAGCAGCTTCTGAATTTGTTTGTGAACTCAAATACGACGGCGTTGCTATTGGTATCCAATACCAAAACGGCAAGCTGTTGCAGGCGCTCACAAGAGGCGATGGCCAGCAAGGCGAAGACGTCACTAACAATGTGCGCACCATTCGCGCTATACCGCTGCAGTTAAGTCCTGATGCCCCTTCAGATTTTGAAATCAGAGGTGAAATTTTCATGCCACAGCAAAAATTTGAGGCACTCAATGCGCAGCGTGCCGCACAAGGTGAGGCGCTTTTTGCCAATCCTAGGAATACGGCCTCAGGTACGCTTAAACTCCTTGACTCCAAAGAAGTAGCCAAGCGCGGCCTCGACTGCTATCTTTACGGTGTTTATGGAATGTCCAAGACCACCAATGGTCACTTTGAGGCAGTAAATGAAGCCAAAAATTGGGGTTTTAAGGTGCCAAGCCCTCAAACCCGCATGATTGAAAAAACAACCACCATTGTTGGCATCATGGATTTCATTCATTACTGGGACAAACAGCGCTTTGAACTCCCTTTTGATATAGATGGTGTAGTGCTCAAAGTGAATTCCTTTGAGCAGCAAGAACAACTCGGCCTCACAGCAAAATCTCCGCGCTGGGCCATTGCGTATAAATTTAAAACCCAACAAGTTGAAACGGTATTGGAAGCTGTCACTTTTCAAGTAGGACGAACAGGGGCCATTACTCCGGTTGCCAATCTCCAACCGGTTCAGTTAGGAGGCACGACTGTTAAGCGCGCTTCCTTGCACAACGCCGATCAAATTCAAAAACTCGATTTGTGCGAAGGCGATACCGTTCAGGTTGAAAAAGGTGGAGAAATCATTCCAAAAATTGTTGGCGTCAATCTGGGTTTAAGAAAGTCAGAAAATCGAATCTTATTCATAAACAATTGCCCAGAGTGTGGCAGTAAATTGGAGCGCCAAGAAGGAGAGGTTCAGCACTACTGCCCAAACGAACAAGGGTGTCCGACTCAAGTAACCGGAAAAATACTGCATTTTATCAGTCGAAAGGCCTTAAATATTGATGGTTTAGGTGAAGAAACGATAGAATTAATGTTTTCTAAAAACTTGATTAATAACCCATTAGATTTATATCACTTAACCTTTGATCAGCTGCTTTCATTGGATAGAATGGCCGAGAAGTCTGCCAATAATTTATTGCAATCCATTGAAGCCTCAAAACAAATTCCTTTTGAGCGCGTCTTATTTGGTTTAGGGATTCGCTTTGTGGGTGAAACTGTAGCTAAAAAATTAGCAGCTGCGTTTCAAAATATGGATGCCTTGCGCTGCGCCAGTCTTGAAGCATTATTAGATGTCGAAGAAATTGGCGAAAAAATAGCCCAATCCATTTTGTCTTATTTTAGTTTTTCTGAAAATTTAGCGCTTATCCAAGGATTACAAGCTGTAGGGCTACAATTTCAATCTGAAGCAAAAACCTTACATTCGAACGTATTAGAAGGTAAAATATGCGTGATTTCAGGTACTTTTGAAACGTTTAGTCGAGATGAACTCAAAGAACTCATTGAACTCAATGGTGGTAAATTGGGATCATCCATTTCGGCAAAAACGACCTATTTAATAGCCGGAGCAAACATGGGGCCTGCTAAATTGCAAAAAGCTACAGACTTAGGTGTAACTTTGTTAACTGAAAATGAACTAATAAAATTAATTTCACAGTGAGTAAAACGAGTATTTGGGAGCAAACCAAGCGCATTGTGGTTGTCTGGTCTTATCAGGATGAGCAGCAAATGCGCGCTTTTGTAAAAGCCATTGATCATTTTTTACAACAAAAGAAGTTTGCGCATGCCCTCATAATTGTCAATGTACCCAAAGATATCGACAAAAAAACGCTGCCACCACATTTTCTCATTTACTATAACGGTGCTGCCGACTACTCCATGTTCGGAAAACTTAAAGACGTACAGCTCGAGGCTGAGCTTCATAAAAATTACGATTTGCTGATTTGGAACGGTAGTTTGGACGTCAAAATTTACAGTGCACTGCAGTCTACCCAAATCAAAAGACGCTTGCTACTGAATGCTACGGGTAAAAACTTCGATTTACAGATCGACACCACCCAAGTCGACTCCCATGCACAACTTCAATACATTCAACAAACCTTAGAAAGAATTGTCCAATGAAAACATTTAAAGGCTCAGGTGTAGCTTTAGTTACACCTTTTCATATAGACGGAAGCATTGATTTTACAGCCCTCAAAGCATTGGTTACGCTTCAAATACAGGGTGGAACAGATTTTTTAGTGGTGCAAGGAACCACCGGTGAGTCGCCAACCTTAAGCCAAGACGAAAAGCGCCTGGTTTTAGATACCGTTCTCGAAGTCAATAATGGACAATTACCTGTTGTTTATGGGGTTGGAGGCAATAACACACTTGCGCTAGAGCCGTTACTGAAAAATATACCAAGTGGGGTAGATGGCATTTTGTCTGTTTCTCCATACTATAACAAACCCATTCAAAAAGGAATAGTAGCGCATTTTAAACAAGTTGCTTCCTTCACAGATTTACCCATCATTCTCTATAATGTTCCGGGCAGAACAGGTTCAAACATGAGTATAGAAACAACTTTAGAACTTGCCGAACTGTCTAATGTGGTTGCCGTTAAAGAAGCTTCTGGCAATATGGAACAGATCATGGATATCATCCGTCAAAGAAAGTCTAGTTTTGGAGTGTTATCCGGAGACGACAACCTCACGATGCCGCTAATTGCTGCTGGTGCAGATGGTGTCATTTCTGTAGTTGCCAATGCCTTTCCAGAGCGTTTTTCGCAAATGGTACACGCGTCTATGTCTGGCAACCTAGAGTTTGCCAAGCAGGCGCACTACGATCTCTTTAGCGTGACTAAAATGTTCTTTGAAGAAGGAAACCCAGGTGGTGTTAAAGTGGCTTTGGCCGCACGAGGCCTCATGCAAGAGACCATGCGTATGCCGCTGCATCCTGTTTCAGAGGGCTTGCGCTCATCCATTCAGGCAGAAACTGCGCGTATCCTTACCTCGGCGTCCATTAAATGAAGTTTTTTTTCTTTGGGTGTGTTGTCTTCATGATGTTTTGGAGTTGTCAAGAAAGTCCAAAAAAAACAAAT
>JALRJE010000097.1 GCA_023268965.1 Crocinitomicaceae bacterium | reverse complement strand
TATATTACATAGTGATTGTCGATTAATTAATTTACTTTCAATGGATTAAATCGATCGCTTATGTTTACAAATGCTTTCAAGTCTCGCATTGAGAAGCTGACGCTCTACTTCGGTATTACAGCCTTTTTGTTGCATATAGCCGTTATTTTTGCCTTGCGCCTGGGTTTGCTTAATCCGCAATATTTCCCAGAAAATCTCTTCGGAAATCCTTTTGCAGCCTTGTTTTCTCCTTTTAGTTCTTTATTGGTTTATGAGGTCTATTTACTGATTTTCTACTTGCGGCAAAGCTATACCAAAAGTGTAGCCAAGCAACTAGAAATCATGGCGCTCATTCTTTTGCGAAACTGCTTTAAAGATATTGGCCAACTTACCGAAGGCAAGGTTACCTTATTGAATAGCGACTTAACAAAAGACTTGAGTGGTTTTGTAGCACTACTCTTACTGGTTTGGATTTTTTATCATTTAGATGCCAAACGAACAGAAATCAAGTATGAACTCACGGCAGCATTTATCAAACTCAAGGAGCGCATGTCTGTATTTCTTTTGGTGGTTTTCTTTGCACTCTCGTTTTATTCCTTTTCATCCTGGTTGGTAGATTTAGTAAGGTATGCCGACAACCATGCCGCACTCATGGATCCGTCTCATATTTTTTATACAGAATTCTTTACATTGTTAACTTTTGTAGATGTGCTTCTTCTTTTGAGTAGCGCAAAAAACCTACAAAATACAATCCTCATTATTCGAAATTCCGGATATGTACTGGCTACTTTTTTAGCCCGAATTTCTTTTTCATTAGAAGGCTGGGAGCGCATTATTTTAATTGTGTTGGGCGCAGCAATTGCGGTGTTTATGCTTTGGATCAGTAAAAGAAGTGTATTTATTGCCAATGCCGATAAGGCGTAGTAATTTAACGAAAAGGTTATATTTCTTTTAAATGATGATCTTTTCCTTTTAAATCACTAACTTTCAGAAAAACAATAATTCGCATGTTTAAAAAGTTTACATCAACGGATATCATTCTGATGGCCGCAGCCTTAATGTCAATTATATTTTCAGAGCTCCTGTATTTTCAAGGTGAAAAAGAAGACGGGGCGTTTGTTGGCATCTGGGTTCCGTCTATTTTAGCTTTTGGTATTTATTTGAAATTAATCAATATGTCCAAAGATGATTAAATACGTTCCTTTTTTTGCTGGCTTTATTACCTTTCTTTTTGGGATTGCGTTTGCGCTTGCCCTTAAGCCCAAAAAAAAGAAATAGACTGCAGTAATTCCTTGGCCAATTTCGAGGCCACAATTCTTCTTGTAAATATATTTTTGCTTAACTTTCGAAAAGAAGTTTGTTATACAATTCAAAAATTAGTTCAATGAAAAAGTTTTTCCTTTTATCTGTATTTTTCTCGTTAACTCTGCACCTGAATGCGCAACGGCTCATGAACGGGTCTCGTTCAACTGTTGGCTATATTGAAAGTGGCCGAGTTACCAATGGGTCTCGTTCAACAATCGGCTACATTGACAACGGTAGAATAATGAATAGCAGTAGATCCACAATTGGCTATATCGACAATGGTCGGGTCATGAACGGCAGCAGATCAACAATTGGATATATCGACAACGGTCGGGTCATGAACGGCAATAGGTCTACCATTGGTTACATAGACAACGGCCGCGTAATGAATGGCAATCGTTCAACAATCGGTTATTATGAAGGGGTGAGGGGAGAAGACGCCGCCTTATTTTTCTTTTATTTCTTTTATTGATCAAGCCTTTCAAGTAATTAGTTTTGTTCTATCTTTACTCAAAAGAAATTATATGAAAGTCTTCTTTTTATTAACCTTTGTGTTACTGATTTTTTCGGCCTGTGAACGCACTTCATGCGAAAACGCACAGGCAGCCACAATCGAAGACTACACTGGTTTAGATGGCTGCGGGTTAGTAATCAAGCTACAGAATGGCGAGGTTCTTGAACCAACCAACCTGAATGATTTCAATATTTCCCCTACAGACGGTATGAAAGTTTGGGTGAAATACCATGAAGTTTCTGGTGGAAGTATTTGTATGGTTGGTCCAATAGTGGAAATTGATTGTATTACGAAACGTTAAAAAAAATGCTTAAACTGAATTTAGTTTTTATCCTATTTTTACTACTAGTTTCTTGCGAAAAAAGTACAACTGTTGCATTTAAAATCAAGAATATTTCTGCTTCACCTATTATTGTAAGCGGTCATGATCTAATTCACAATTGGGCTATCCAGGATACCATCCTAGTGGGTGAAGAGAAGCAACTTTCTATGTGGACAAAGTTTGGTAAAGACCTCAACTATTTTTTACCGGTAACAATTTTTGGGGATGATTTATTGGTACTAAATACGCAGGGAGATACACTCAAAAAAGACTACAAAAACCTAGATAATTGGCACATCAACATAGATGAAGAGCGTACTGTCGCAATACATAATTATTTTCTAGAGATTCAAACTGTAGACTTTAATTAAGGTAGAAAAAATCCACTTACCCATCCTAAATGACATTCTGATTATCTTACTTGCTGCAGTTTTGATGGTTTTTCTTCTGAAAAAAATCAAACTGCCTTCTATAATTGGCTTTTTACTGACTGGAATTTTAATTGGACCGTTTGGATTAAGTTAATTTCTAAGCACCATGAAATAGAGCAAATGTCAGAAATTGGCGTTATGCTTTTACTTTTTGTGATCGGAATGGAGTTATCCCTGAAGCAACTTATGCGGATCAAACGAGTATGCAAATTTTTGGACAAGTACTCTCTAATTTTGAAAAGTCAGCCGCAGATATTCATTTGATAGCACAGCGCATTCGCGCAGACCACTATGCTATGTTTACGAGTTTTCAGAACGTTAAAGACTAAACTTGTCTTTCATGGCTTTGGTTCGGGCAATAAAATACGGATTCACCAAATTAGCTTTGTTGTAGCGCAATGGCTCGCCAGTTTCTGCATGCACAACCTCACCACCTAACGCTTCTAAAATTGCTTGACCAGCAGCGATGTCCCATTCCATGGTGGGGGCAAAGCGTGGATAAATATCTGCTCTACCCGATGCTAAATCAAAGAATTTGAGCGCCGACCCTTTTTTGATGTAGTCTAGCTCATGGCCTTTTTCCTTAAGGACATTGATGATTTGTAAAACTGGCCCACTATGGTGGCTTCGAGAGCAGGTCATGACCAGCGGTTCGTTTATTTTTTCAGGTATACCTAATTGTTTCCAATTTTCTATTTGATCTACATCTTTAAAATGTATAACAAAAACGCCGGTCTCTTTCGAACCGAATAAAATTTCTTCTTGAATAGGGGAGGCGATGAGTCCAAAAATAGGTTCGCTATTTTTGATCAGGGCAATATTCACGGCAAATTCTCCATTTCGCTTGATGAATTCTTTGGTGCCGTCAAGAGGGTCAATACACCAACACTGCTGCCAAGATTGTCTTTGTTCAAAGGGCGCTTTGTCGCTTTCTTCGCCAGTGATCGGGATGCCAAGCGGTTGAAGTATTTTTTCAATACATTCACTTGCAGCAATATCTGCATCGGTTACTGGGGACCCATCTTGTTTGATCACTTGATGAAAATCTTGATTATATACTTGAACAATAGCTGTTGAAGCTTCTATTGCGGCTTCAACAGCCCGTTGGTATATAAGTGGTAATTGCTGCAATTAAAGTGTCATTTCAGGAACAAATTCAGGAACGACTAAATCACCTTCTGTTTTGGAGATGATTTCCTCGACACTGACGCCTGGTGCCCTTTCGATGAGGTGAAATTTGCCGTCTCTGATTTCCAAAACAGCAAGTTCAGTGACTACCTTTCTCACACAGCCTACACCTGTCAGTGGAAGCGTACATGCTTTAAGTATTTTAGATTCACCAGCTTTATTGCTGTGCATCATGGCTACAATGATATTTTCTGCGGAAGCAACTAGGTCCATTGCGCCCCCCATACCTTTGACCATTTTGCCTGGAATTTTCCAATTTGCGATGTCACCGTTTTGTGAAACCTCCATAGCCCCAAGCACGGTGAGTTGCACGTGCTGGCCGCGTATCATGGCAAAAGAGGTTGCGGAGTCGAAGAAGGATGCACCAGCGCGAACAGTAATCGTTTGTTTGCCAGCATTTATAAGATCAGGATCTTCTTCACCCTCAAATGGAAACGGCCCCATGCCCAGAATACCATTTTCTGACTGAAATTCTACTTCAATACCTTCGGGAATGTAGTTGGCTACTAGTGTTGGAATGCCTATACCTAGATTGACATACCAACCATTTTGTAATTCTTGTGCAATGCGCTTGGCAATGCCGGTTTTGTCGAGTGCCATTTGCTTATTGTTTAGTGCGAACAGTGCGTTGTTCGATGCGTTTTTCAAATTTTTCACCTTGAAAAATACGTTGTACGAAAATGCCAGGTGTATGGATTTGATTGGGGTCTAAAGTACCTGCCGGTACAAGCTCTTCTACTTCAGCAATGGTAATTTTACCTGCCATTGCCATCATCGGATTAAAGTTCCGTGCTGTGGCTTTGTAAATAAGATTGCCCTCGGTATCGCCTTTCCAGGCTTTGACAATAGCGAAATCAGCTGTAAGCGCATTTTCTAAAATGTGAGGTTTTCCATTAAAAACACGAACCTCTTTGCCTTCTGCCACTTCTGTTCCGTAACCAGCAGGTGTAAAAAATGCAGGAATTCCTGCTCCACCTGCACGGCATCGTTCTGCTAAGGATCCTTGCGGAATAAGCTCTACTTCAAGTTCACCACTGAGCATTTGTCTTTCGAATTCGTCGTTTTCACCTACGTAAGAGCTCACCATTTTTTTGACTTGCTTTGCTTGAAGCAAGAGCCCAAGCCCGAAGTCGTCTACGCCGGCGTTATTGGAGATACACGTTAAATTTTTGGTTCCCATTTGAACCAGTTGAGCGATCGAGTTCTCTGGAATACCGCAAAGGCCAAAACCTCCAACCATAAGCGTCATGCCATCTTGGATGCCTTCTAATGCAGCTGCTGGGTCTTTTACTACTTTGTTCATGATTAAAATTCAAATGGGAGTTCTGACTCGTCTACTGTTTCGGGTAGAGGTGCTACGGTGCAGTCATATACAGCTGGGTCGTAATCAGCTGGAGGGCTGAAATCACGCGTAGAAAGTGCAATGCCGGGGTCTTTGTATATGCGCTGCATGTAGTAGCCATAAATTGGTAAGGCCATGCGGCCACCCTGACCCCAAGTCATGCTTTTAAAGCGCACAGCGCGGTCTTCGGCACCAACCCAAACGCCCGTAACAAGTTCTGGCGTTATGCCCACAAACCAACCGTCAGAGTTGTTTTGGGTAGTTCCTGTCTTGCCGGCTGTGGGAGCTGTTATGCCACCCCAACTGCGCCCGCCCCTAAGGCTTCCTGCTGTTCCGTAGTTGACGGCTCCTTTCATCATTTGTAGCATTTCATAGGCAACAGTGGCATTCAAGGCTTGTTCGCGGTGCTCGGTTGCGCTGTAGATCACCTTTCCGTTTCGGTCTGTGATGCGTTCTATAAAAGTAGGGCGGATATAAATACCGTCATTAGGGAAAACACATTGTGCAGCAACCATTTGCAAAAGCGAGAGGTCCATACTGCCTAAGCACATGGACGGAACGACATCGTTTGGCTGGAGATTAATCTCCATTTTTTTGAGTAATTTCTCGATTTGGTAGGGCCCACCTGTTTTCTTGACAGGATTAAAACTCCCCATTCTTCCCATGACTGCAACGGTAACTTTATTGGAAGATTGAGCAAGGCCGTCTTTAACAGATGGAGCGGCCGGCCCAGCAGGGCAATACTGCCCAACCACTTTATTGGTATTATGGTCTAAGAGTTTTAGGCAGTACTCATCTGCAGAAAATCCGGTGCATGGATTTACAACTTTCATTGAAAGTGCGGCTGCATATACAAACGGCTTTATGGTTGAACCTACTTGGCGCTTCCCTTGCCGAACGTGGTCGTAACCAAAATGCTTAAAGTTGATTCCGCCAACCCATGCTTTCACGAATCCAGTTCTGGGATCAACAGAGACCATTCCAGCGTGTAAGAAAGCCTTGTAGTAACGAATGGAATCATTCGGGCTCATGACGGTATCTCGTTCTCCTTTTAGGCTAAAAACGGTCATTTCGACAGGTTCATTAAACACCTGATTGATTTCTGATTCAGCAAAACCAAGTGCAACATATTTTTTGTAGCGATCGGAGTTGTGGCGCGCAGAAGTCATGATTTGCTCTACAATTTCAGGTTTGATACTATTCGAAAAGGGATAGTTTTTGAGCCCTTTATTGTTGAGATCAAATTGAGGCTGGAGCTGTTCATAAATGTGTCTTTCAACGGCGGCTTCTGCGTAGCGTTGCATGGTGGGATTAAGTGTAGTGTAGATTTTGAGGCCATCAGCGTCTATATTGTAGGTGTTGCCGTCTTCTCGCAAATATTTAAAGGTACCATCTGCTTTTTTAGCTAATAATATGGACTGCACCTCTGTTCGCAATTCTTTTCTGAAGTAAGGTGCCATACCTTCTTTGTGGTCTAAGGAGCGGTAATGAACAACAATAGGCGTTTTGATGAGTTGATTGTATTCTTCTCTTGTTATTTGGGTGCGCAAGGCTTCGTTGCTCTTTTCGCTGTTTTTGAGCCACTGAAAAAGTACTTGGTTGCGTCGAGAATGCGCAATTGTTGAATCTTTGGAACGAGCTGTTTGGATTTCTTCTTTTGTTACGGCACTTAGAGCAATGCCTTTATTTTCAGCGATTCTTGCACGGTAGTTTCTTATTTGATAACTATAGGGATTGTAAATGGTCGGATTCTTACAAAGTCCGACTAAGGTTGCCGCTTCAGATTTATTGAGGTCTTTTGGTCGTTTGTTAAAATACACGCGCGCTGCACTTTCAATACCTACAGCGTTGTATAAGAAATCAAACTGGTTGAGGTACATAGTGATGATTTCTTCTTTGGTAAAACGCTCCTCAAGGCGTTTGGCAATGATGTTTTCACGGGCCTTTTCACCTACCCGTCTAAATTTACCTAGCATACCACCAACATACGGAAGTTCTACTCTAGCGCCGCTGGCACGGGCAATTTCTTGCCTTTGCCTTTGTTGTAAGGTAAAGAGCAGCTTGGCTAATTGCTGCGGAATTGTTGAAGCTCCGCCAGACCGACCAAAAGATGTGAGCGAACGCGCTAGAGCACGAAAGTCGACACCTGCATGTTGCATGAAACGCTCATCTTCGGTAGAAATCAAGGCATCGGTCACAAATGGCGAGATTTCTCGATATTTTACACTCGTTCTGTTGACTTGCCAAAAACGCCCTATAACGGTATCTTCTTTTATACTTTTCTTGGCAAGAATTAAAGAAGCCTGAAGTTCAGGCGGGTTGTCAAGCATAGAAACTGGGGGTAGATCTTCTTCGGACTGCAATAAAAACAAGCTCAGTACCATGACAAACGGCAACAAGGCAAAAACCCAGAATAATCGTGTCATTTTTTTCTGCTCTTGTTCAGAAAGGACGGTTGCTTTTCTTTTCATAGTTTTAATTTACAACTAATTAGCGTAAAACATCTTTGCGCTGTGCGTCTAGTTTTAATAAAATAAATAACATTACACTGAAAGACATCATAGAAGAGCCACCGTAACTAAAAAAAGGCAGTGGAATCCCGATGACAGGTGCAAAACCGATATTCATGCCAATGTTAATGGCAAAATGATAGAATAAAATCATGGCAACACAATAGGCATAGATGCGATTGAATGCAGCACGTTGCCGTTCGGCAATAACAATGATTCTAAACAGCATGAAGAGGTATAATGCAAATAAGACCAATACCCCAACAAAGCCCCATTCTTCTGCATATGGACAGAAAATAAAGTCTGTTTCACTTTCTGGTACGTGATTGGAGCGCACACTCGAAACGGATGCTTCTCTGTATCCCTTTCCGAGAAGTCCACCAGAACCCACAGCAGCCATGGCCCGATTTCGGTTGTAATCGTCGCCATTCGGGTCTTCGCGCAGCCCTAAAAAAAGTTCTATTCGATCTTTTTGATGCGCGCGCAGCATGCCAAATCCCTTGTCTACACCAAGACTAATAGCACTGCTAATGAGTAGCCCGAGGGTCAAAACCACCATCATGCGCGTCCGCTCTCGTCGCGTACTGAAACGCTGCATGACGAGCCAAGAAATCAGATAAATAAGTAATAGTCCAAAAATTACTCCTGTGGACCCACTGAGTTCAAGTGCGAATCCAAAAAGATTTAAATTCAGCACAACGCTGTCCAAGAGGAGCGTGATGATACTCAAAAAAACAAGTCCAAATAGAATGGGGATAAAGTGAGACCCTACCCAGGTTTCTTTGTAGCGCACCCCTGGAATGGCATTGACAAATTTGAGCAAAATTGGATCAAAGGTGAGCCCCTCGCGATACATCACGAATAGAAAAGAGGTAAAAACGACGAAAGTTCCTGCGTCGGGTTGCAACAAAATTAATACCATTGGAATCAACAGTATACTGCTAGCGGTAAGTACCGTGCCTGTTGTTTGTTGTTTGACCGTAAGTCCGGAAATATACTTGGCTAGCAGCAAGGAGGTTGAAATTTTCGCAAATTCTGCAGGTTGCACCCCAAAAGAACCTACGCCTAACCATGCATGTGCTCCGTGGACCGCAGGCATGAACAATACAACCACGAGCAAAACAAGCGTCGCGAGGTAAATTGGAATGGCAAATTTTCGATAAATGTCTGAGTCAATTAAGAAGACCAAAAGTCCTAGAAACAAAGAAAATAGAATCCAAAAAAGTTGGCGACCATACTTTTCTGAGAAGTTAAATATAGAGGGTACTGCTTCATTAAAAGCCACTGAGTAAACAGTAGCCAAGCCCATCAATATCATGGCAATGAGCGCTCCAAAAAGCGGCCAGTCAAGGTATTCGGTGAGGCTTTCTTGTTTGCGCATTAATTATTCGTTTGATAAGCAATTTGCGCTTCTAAAATACGCTTTTCTTTATCGAGATCAGACACCTTTCCTTTGAGGTACTTCTCAATAATTAAGGAGGCAATTGGAGCTGCCCAGGTGCCCCCCCAACCTGCATTTTCTACAAAGACAGCAATGGCAATTTTGGGTTTGTTCATTGGGGCAAAGGCAAAAAACACGGAGTGGTCTTCACCATGTGGATTTTGAACAGTCCCTGTTTTACCACACACCGTTATATCGCTTAAACGTGCCATTTGGCCCGTTCCACCTTCTTCATTGACTACCCTGCGCATTCCTTCAATTACGGGGTCAAAGTGGCGGTAATTGATCATGGTCCAGCGCTTTTTCTCGAATTGCGGCAGGGCTCCATCTTTGCCAATAGAACGAACAAAATGCGGGGTGTAGTACCACCCTTTATTGGCAATAATAGCTACAATATTGGCCATTTGTAAAGGTGTAAGTTTCACTTCTCCTTGCCCAATAGAGATTGATCGAATGGTAGAAAAAGCCCAAGTATGGTGGCCATACCATTTGTCGTAAAAGGCAGGGCTTGGAATGAGACCTGGTCTTTGGCCGGTAACATCGGTGTCAAAAATACCACCGAGACCAAAACTGCGAATGTATTTATACCATTTGCCAAGGCCATATGCTGCATCGGCAAAGTTGTTTTTTTTGACACCCTGTTGTATGATGCGCCGCACGGCCATGTAGTAATAAGGGTTGCAAGAATATTGGATGGCTTCAGCAATATTGCGTGCCGAGGGATGGTTGTGGCACCCCACTAAACTTTTATCACAAGGAAATCCGGTATTGGCCGTTATGACACCTTCTTGCATGGCAATTAGACTTTGCACTAATTTGAAGATGGACCCAGGCGGATACTCTGCTTGTAAAGGTCTTGGAAAAAGCGGAAGGTTTGGGTCTCGAGCTAACTTTGGGTAATTGGCACTAATGTTTCGCTTCCCGACCAACAAATTGGGGTCGTAGGATGGTGCAGAAACCATACTCAGGATTTCACCGGTTGCGGGGTCGATTGCAACGATACAGCCTTTTTTCTTTTGCATAAGCTGCTCGCCATATGTTTGTAATTCGACGTCCATGCCCATTTTCAAAGGCGGAGCTTGTCGGGCAATGGTATCGTATTTACCATCGGCATAGGATTCAATGGCATTGTTGAGTGCTGAGGTAACGATATATTTGATGCCTTTGACACCTCGTAACTCCTTTTCATAAAACCGTTCTATGCCAGATCTGCCAATAGTGTTTCCTGGTTTGTAAAAGCGATCTTTTTCGATTTCCTCTCTGTAGACCTCCGATAAGTAACCCAAAATATTTGCTGCACTTTTGTATGGGTAGTTGCGGGCACTTGTCGCTACTTCGTAAAAGCCCTTAAAATTGGCAAGATGGGGGGCAATTTTAGACATTTCTTCAAGGGTCAATTCTTTGAGAAACGGATAAGCTCTAATGGTTTGATAATTGGGTGTCCGCTTTCCGGAAATTTTGTTGAAGTAAGTACCTTCTCCTTCGACTATTTCTTTAAAACGATTGCGCACCTCTTCGGTAGACCACCCAATTAATTTGGCAAAAGCAGCAGTATCTAGGTTTTGAATACTGTCCTCAACCATCATGAGGTTGTAGTAGGTTTGATTGGTCACAATTTTTTTGCCATTGCGATCAAAAATGACGCCTCTTGGCGGAAAAATTTCTTTGCGTTTTTCGGCAATTTCCTGTGCTCTTAAAGCCCAAGTTTCATCGATGACCTGCATGTAAAATAACTTGAATAGGTAGATGCCGATCACCAAGAAGATGAAGACGAGAATGACATTTCGGCGTGCGTCTAGGTTCATTTTTTCTGTGTACTATTCAAAATGAAACTTTGAATGAGGAGCGCTAAAAGGAAGGACAGCAAGCCGCTAAAAATCGTTTTTTGCAAGATAAATCCGATTCGGCCAAGTTCAAAAATTTCGAGTAAAAAGAACCAAAAAGAGTGGAGTCCGAGAAGGATGCCATAAACCACAGTAAACCAACTAGCGCCCATATCTTGAGAGTTGGGCTCTTTAAGTGGGTCATAACCTTCTCTTGGCCCATAAAACTTAAATACAATAGGTCGTAAATATGCCATAAGGACCAACGAAGAAGTATTGAGCCCGTAAGTGTTGGAAATGATATCGATGACTAAACCCATCAGAAAGGCAATCCCCATCATGGGTATGACCGTTAACTCGAAAGGAAGTAGCATGATGTACAAGGGTTGTATCATCAGATGAATTCCAAAACCAATATTGAGCTGATTAAAAACCATTGCTTGTAAAAAAGCAAAGATGACAAAGCGAATGGTGTGTTTGTAAACGACGTTCATGTTAGTCTTCTTCTGGAATACGGGCTTCTAATGCGGTTTGTTCAGCTAAATGTAAGTTCTTAATGACATATACGCGTTGCAAACGTCGGTAATCGGCAGCAAAGCGGATTTCTACTTTCCAAAGTGCTTCCCCTTCGATCGGCTCTGTAAAACTGACTTTGCCAACTGGAAGCCCCTTAGGGAAAATACCTGAACCACCCCTGGTTTCTACTCTCGACCATTTCTTGATGCGCAAATCATTGTTGATACCGGTGATCATGCCATAGCGCGGATCTTGGCCATCCCATTTGAGCAACCCGGGCAAATCTGTTTTTTTCATTCGGATGCTCACATCTATATTGATGTCTTTGGTCAGAACGGTCTTTACTAAGCTGTAGTGCTTGCTGACGTAGTGAATAATGCCGACGACACCTTGCTGGCAAAATACGCCCATGCCGCGCTTGATGCCTTGTGCAGCCCCTACATTGAGCGTGAAATAGTTGTTTCTTCGGTTAACACTCGAATTAATAACTTCAGCAGGAATATAGGTGTATTGTTGCTCGTAGAGGGTATCGCTGATTTTGACTTTCCCTCTTGAAAGCTGATACATAAATTGAGGCTGTCTTTTGCGCCAATAAATATTCTCCCATTGTAAATCGGTATTATTCTTGCTGAGGTTAAAATGCTTGGTGAGGTCATGCTCCCATTCGAGCAATTGAATAGCGATATGATTATTGGTAGTGAGGTATTGATTGCGCGGAAAACTTAAAAAAGTGGTATACCACAGGAGCGCAAGAAATTGCAGCAATGCAAAGACCAAAAAGATCCTAAAACGTTGCAGAAAAGCGATCAGATTGCGCATATAAACAAAAGTAGTAATTCTAGGTGATTTTTTCTTAGTCGAAACCGATTGTGTACCTTCGTTTCGTGAAGACTTTTCAACCATTGTTAGCAACTCCTAGATTGAACCTAATTTCTTTCAATCAGCAAACTTATGATGACATTTTTGCACAAGCTTCGAAGCAAGAAATCATGCAAATTTTTGGACATCAAAATGAGGAAGAATACGAACTCGAATGCAGCCGTTATAAAGGTGGTTTTTCAACCTACAATTTGACCATACAATTTTTTCAATTAGTAGAGAAAAGCAGCAATATGGTCATCGGTTGGGCAGGCTATCATTCTTGGGCCAAGCAACACTGTCGTGCAGAACTTTTCTACAGTTTGAAAGCGGATGAATTCAAAAGAAGAGGCTACATGAAAGAAGCGCTATTTCCCATTTTAGACTACGGTAAAAACGAAATGCAACTTCGCAGAATTGAAGCCTTTGTAGCCACAGATAACGTCGCATCAAACCGCCTCATGGAAATCTTTGGTTTTCAAAAAGAAGCAGTGGTCAAACACCGTTATCAGTTTGGAGATGAGGTTGATACGGATTTTGTGTACAGTTTATTACCGAATCCTAATTTTCAATAGTTTAGCAAAAGGTTAATTTCCTCCAATAGGTCTGTTTTTCAGGT
>JALRJE010000082.1 GCA_023268965.1 Crocinitomicaceae bacterium | reverse complement strand
TAACCTTTTGTGGCAGCAGCACATACACCAGCATAAATACTGGTAAAAAGTACAATAAGAACAAGATGCTGCTGAAAACCATAATCAGCCTCGAAAATACATAAATCTGAGTAAATCAGCATTTCGAATTAGACTTTGATCATTTAAAAAGACAAATTAATAGAACCGTGTAGATGTAACTAAAGTTACATTTCATTCCTTGTAAAAAAAGAAATATTTGTAACTAAAAAAAAATCCAATGGATGTAGAAATTTTAGCACGCATACAATTTGCGGCCACTGTATCTTTCCACTACATCTACCCTCCGCTTAGCATTGGTCTTGGCTTTATCATGGTCCTCTTTGAAAGCCTATACCTCATTAAAAAAGAAGACCTATATCGAGACCTTGCCAAATTTTGGACCAAAATATTTGCGCTTATTTTTGGAATTGGTGTGGTTACAGGCATTGTAATGGAATTTGAGTTTGGCACCAATTGGGCTACCTATTCCGCATATGTTGGTGATATTTTTGGTAGTGCCCTAGCCGCAGAAGGTATTTTTGCTTTTGCACTTGAAAGTGGTTTTTTAGGTATCCTTATTTTTGGCTGGAATCGTGTTGGCCCAGTTCTTCATTGGATTTCAACACTTGGTGTTTTCTTAGGTTCTATGTTTTCGGCAGTTTGGATTGTAGTTGCCAACAGCTGGCAACAAACCCCTTCAGGTTTTAAAATTGTCGGCGAAGGCTTAAATGCAAGAGCTGAAATCACTGATTTTTGTCAAATGGTATTTAATCCATCTAGCGTAGACCGCTTGCTTCATGTTTGGTCAGGTGCATTTCTTTCAGGTGCGTTTTTGGTCATAAGTGTTCATGCTTATTTTCTATATAAAAAGAAATATGAAATTGCTTCAAACAAAGCATTAAAAATTGCCTTTAGCGTAGCTTTTATTGTATCCTTAACACAATTATTCACTGGGCACAAGTCTGCAGATGGCGTTGCCGTTAACCAACCTGCCAAACTTGCCGCCTTAGAAGGGCACTACAAGAAAAATGCCGCAGCCGACCTCTATATTTTAGGGTGGGTAGATCAGAAAAATGAAAAAGTATTTGGTTTAAAAGTTCCAGGTGGTCTTTCTTTTTTATTACACCAAAACTTTAAAAAGCCAGTTAAAGGCCTTCATGCCTTTGCTGCTGACGAGCGCCCAAAACAGATCAATGCTATTTTTCAATTCTATCACCTGATGGTTGCTATCGGGATGTCAATCATCTTACTTGCAAGTATAGGATTATATTGGATTTTCAGAAAGAGCAGTTGGCAACCTAAATGGTGGCTCTTTTTACTCATGTTCAGTGTTTTTCTACCTCAAGTAGCCAATCAGGCTGGTTGGTTTGCCGCAGAAATGGGTCGTCAACCATGGGTGGTTTATGGCTTGCTCAAGACATCAGACGCACTTTCTGCCTCCGTAAGTAGTCAGCAAGTCTTGTTTTCTTTGATCCTATTTAGCATCATTTATATAGTTCTTTTTATGCTGTTTATTTATTTGCTAAATAAAAAAATCAAGCACGGTATGTATACGGAGGAATCCATAGATTCTAGACCTAAACAAGATAACATGTCAAATTGGCAAAATATATAACCATGGAGGCTGCAACATTTTTAGGTTTAGATTACGCTTCATGGTGGTTTTTAGTAGTAGGCGGCTTGTTTTCGGGCTATGCTTTGTTAGATGGTTTTGATTTGGGGGCTGGCGCTTGGCATCTTACCTTTAAAAAAGAAAGTTCAAGACGCACTGCCCTCAATGCAATAGGACCCGTTTGGGATGGAAATGAAGTCTGGTTAGTGATTGGCGGTGGGGCACTCTTTGCCGGTTTTCCGAAAGTTTATGCAACCTTGCTTTCCGTTATGTACACGCCATTTATGCTCTTTTTAGCGCTAATTATATTTCGAGCAATTGCCATCGAATTTCGCAGTAAAGAACCCATGCTGTGGTGGCGCAAAATGTGGGACATCATTTATGCTGCATCAAGTATTTTACTCGCATTTTTATTAGGCGTTGTTTTTGGAAACGTCTTAGAAGGCCTTCCCATAGATGCCCAGTACGAATTCAGAGGATCTAGTATTTTTAGCTTTCTAAGGCCCTTTCCGATTCTTGTAGGCCTAACGCTTTTGGCTCTATTCATGACGCATGGCGCCATCTATTTACTACTTAAAACCGAAGGGCGTCTTTATACAAAAATCAGATTGAGCCTTCGAGGGGCACTCCTCTTCTTTTTGGCAAGTTTCACCCTGAGTTCTGTTTATGCACTGCTATACCTACCAAGACTAACACAAGTATTTTATTTAGAGCCCGCATGGTTTATTGTCCCTATTCTGGCCATCCTTTCTATTGCCAACCTACCTAGGCTCTGTAGCAAAAGAAAATATGGTTGGGCATTTATCTTCTCGAGCTTGACCATCTTGTTGTTTTTCATTTTGGCCGCAAGCAATCTGTACCCAACCTTACTTTACTCAACTATAGATCCGTCCAACTCACTTACGGTTCACAATTCAAGTGCATCTGAAAAATCTCTTGGCATCATGTTATTGATGGCACTAATCGGCACACCACTTGTGCTCACCTACACGTTTTTTGTATACTACACATTTCGAGGCAAGGTACGAATGGATGAATCGAGTTATTGATTATTTGGGAGAACGGGTATTTACATTAAACACCCCATTCAAAGTCCCAACCAGAGCGGGTTTTGAACCTAACTCTACAATATGCTCAATATCAGCAATTTACAAGAAATCTTTTCGCTCAGTCAACCCGCTAAGCAACCCAATCGGCCGCGGAGGGCATTTCGCCCAATTGCTTGACTTAACTAAGCGAATATAATGGAATTTACCCAAGGTTCGTTTCTCATTTAGAACATCCATTTAATTCTCACTTCTGTGAGATGGCGGCGAATTTCAATATATCAGAAGGTTGCTCAGCCTGTTTAACAAGATAGTCGGCCACGTCACTTCGGTTTATTGCTCCAATATCGATGCCTTTATACAGGCTTGTCTCTATACGGTATTTCTCTGTTCTAGGCTCATCAAGAAGTCTTCCTGGTCTAACAATCAACCAATTGAGATCTGATGAGGAAATCAATTCTTCCATTTTCGCCTTATCAGCATATACATCCTTCAAAAAATACTTGAGAAACAATCTCACAAACCATCCAACGTAATTTGCGCTCTCACCCGTTCCAAAGCCGGTAACAATAAGATGTGTTGCTTTTGACTTAGATTCTTTTTGAACTTCTAGCAAGAGTTTTGCGAAGTCGGAGAACAGCGTGGTTTGGCCCATGTTTTTCCGCGTACCTAAAGTAACAATAACTGCATCAGCCCCTTCGATTGCTCGAGTTAGGTCGTTCTTATTCAATGCATCTCCATTAATCGACCTTAAAAATGGATTCTCAGGATGTTGAACGGCAGAGCGCGCCAACGCTACAACCTCATGGTTTCGTTCTAAAGCCCTTTTAACTGTTTCTAGGCCAATGCCTGCTGAAGCACCAATTACTGCTATTTTCATATTGTAAAGATTGCAATTGCGCTATTCTGAAGGAGTCAATCCTTCTAATCACTCTGAAAATTTCAACCTGTATTATTGAAATAATATATGTAAGTAAATGAATAGCAGAGCAAATATAAGTTTATTCCGTGAGAAACTTTTTTTGAGAAACCCATCCTCCTGGTTCCTCATCGACTTGTTATATCGAAATGGTGACGTTTCCTGATTTTTGTCCAGACATCATAAATTCATAAGCTTTTGAAATTTGTTCCAACGGATAATCTCTATCAATTAGAGGTTTGAACGAGCCATCTTGGAGGGATTTAATAATAAATGGTATGGTCAGATGTTTTGAATAGGGAACCGGGAAAATGACCTTCTTTTTAATAATTGACGCCATCATTGATAAAAAGAGATTCTGAGAATACGGCCCTACTTCCAAAGAAATATAGACCCCGTTATTCTTCAGGATCGATTTGAAACTGCCATAGGTGCTCTTTCCAACCGTGTCAAAAATATAATCATACTTGCAATCACTTTTAGTGAAATCTTCTTTCGTATAATCATAGACCACCTCTGCTCCGAGCGATTTTATTAATTCCACATTCTTCGAAGTGCAGGTCGCGGATATTTTTATATCGTATTGGCTTAAAAATTGAATTAATGCAGATCCGATTGAAACGATTTCACCTGCAAAATCGGTCCCAAGTATAGGCTTTTTAGGTCTGAATAACCCTAGTACGAATCTCATGATAAAGGGCTTCGCGGTTAAATTTGCGCAGTCTGTTCTATTTACCGTGGTTGAACGTACCCTGATTAAAATTTCATCCGGATAAATGAGTGGAATTTCAAGTGACTTAATACTTATTTCATCAGGATAGCAGTATTGATCCCGAAATGCAGCTTTCATTAATTGCATTGATGTGACTGTCTTTAATTCAAATGTGACATGAAAGGCACATTATTCGTCAAACTGAAATAACTCTTCGATTTTTAATCCGAGTGATTTAGACAGCTTAAAAGCAGTAGACAAACTAGGATCAAATTTTCCTTTTTCAATGGCATTTATGGTTTGCCTACTTACTCCAATTTGCTCCCCTAAATCTTCCTGGCGAAGTCCTTTATTTGTTCGGATCTCTCTGATAATATTTTTCATAAATATTTCTTTCTGCAAATTCCTATTGATACCAGAATGCTTATTCCAGTAAAAATGACTAGATGCGAAATTTCAGCATTAAAGGGAATTAGGTTAGCTTGATCTGCAGAAGAGTAGGCCAAACCTACCACAATACTTAAGCCAAGTGCTAGAGACATGGACTCTATCGCAATCTTCTTTTCCAATTCATCTCCTTCAATTAAATACTTCCTGTTTGCTAAAATGAGGCCAATACCCAGTCCTATATTCAATAGAATCGTAGAAATAATGAAAATCGTGGATTCAGGCCAAATCAACTTGCTACCGAAGGTAACCAAGGCTTGAGATGATGTCCAGGCAATTGTCCAATAAGCTAGGATTTTCAAATTGGATTTCTGTTTTAAAGTGAATGTTTTGTCTTTCATGATGTAAAGTTTATTTTACAAATGTAATGTGAACTTTACATTTTAACAAGTTTCTCAGAAAGAATTTGATATTCCGTCACGTTTTTAAGAATGGTAACTCATTGTGAGTCAACGACGTTAAACCATCAAAGAAAATCCTACTCCGTTAGGAAGTCTGCCAAGTCAATTCTGCAACGACGCCTGAAGCGTCCCATATTTTCGCATAGATGTAGTGAATGTGCCACGAGCCATATCATAAGCATGAAATAGCATCTTACATTTATGACATGTACCCACACCCGTTACCACTTTTTGATTTTTGAAAAGTGGTCACCAGATTGCAACCCAGTTGGGGTATAAAACGGTACATTTCGGTAAAAAAAAGAACATAAAAAAAAGCGTGAAACTCAGTGTTTACACGCTTTTGTACATTTCAGTACTTTGACTTGGCGGAGAGTGAGGGATTACGCTACGCGTGCTCTCCTCCCTTTGGTCGTCGGGTCGAACCTTGGGGTTCTCATCCAATTTTCTCCTAACAAAAAAAAGCCCCAAAACATGGGGCTTTTTTTGTTGGCGGAGAGTGAGGGATTCGAACCCCCGGAACCTCTCGGTTCAACAGTTTTCAAGACTGCCGCAATCGACCACTCTGCCAACTCTCCGGGGCAAAAGTAGTAAAACTTCGGGTTTTGACAAGGGGTTTAGGTACTTTAGGTAAAGATTTTTTCAAATTCATTTAAGCTTCCAGGCCTCATCCATGCCAACTCCTTTGAAAATGAAGGGTTTGTATTTTTCGATGCGGGCTGTGCGGGTGCCGCTTTGCTTGGCGTCATTGAAATGACGGAGGTAGTTTTTTTGGCGACCTGGTGTGAGGGCGTAAAAAGCGGCTTCAAATTCCGGATAGGATTGGAACTGTGCTTGTAATTCTTCGGGTACTGGAAATTCGGTTACCGGAGTTGGTTTGAGCTTAAGGCCTGCTTTCTCGATTTCGAGCGCTTCGAATAAATAAGAACGGATTGCATCTTGCTTTTCGATAATTTGAGCGAGCTTGGTGAAGCGCAATAAACGAAAGGTTTGAGCATTTTCGGAAGGCGCAACAAGCATTTGGTTGGCATCGGCCAAGAGCGGGCCTTTGAAGAAGGAAAAGCCACAGTTGTCTTTGAAACTAAAAAGCATAACCACATTTTTGCCATTGTGACTGTAACAAGGCGCTCCCCATTTCATCGTTTCTTCCTGAAATACAGATAAAGCGATGCTGCGTAGCGCTTCAATTTCAGGTGCGTAAATCCTTACGGTACAGGCGTCAGTTGCAAATTTTGAGCAGCGTCCGCAGCCGTCTGTTAGGAAAACATCGATGGATTTTGTCATTTTCATCAGTCAAAATTACAATTTCCGCTCCCCATTGCAAAGGTCTTGGCTATATTTGCAACATGAAATTAAAGCAGGTTCCGCTCGAACAACTCCACGAACTCAACCCCGGCACGCTCATGGAAGCGCTAGAGATTCGCTACCTTGAAATTGGCGACAACTTTGTAAAAGCGAGTATGCCCGTCAATGAGAAAACCAGGCAACCTATGGGTTTACTGCATGGCGGTGCAAGTGCTGCGCTCATGGAAACAGTTGGATCTTTGGGCTCTGTTTTACTCATAGACCCCCTCACCCATTATGCTGTGGGTCTAGACATAGCCGCTAATCATGTGGGCGCTGTTCGAGAAGGAATGGTTATTGCAACTGCCAAATTAGTGCATGCAGGTCGCAAAACACACCTCTGGACTATCGAAGTTAGAGAAGCGCTAAGCGAGCGCCTCATTTGCCATGGCAAGCACACCGTTATGGTTTTGCCAAAAGAAGATTAATATGCTTTATTACCGCTTTCCTGGTGAAGAACCTCAGTGCTTAGAAGGTGATTTTGTACAAACAGAAAGTATTGAAAATCATCATTTTATTGTAACTGATTTTGATCAACAATATAAATATTTTTGGTCTTCAGATACCACTCCAACAAGCACAGCTCAAAACACGCCTTTTTGCATCGACAAAGAGGCTTATTTGAGGCAAGCCCAACAACTCATCAAGGACCTCAACCGCGGCATAGCCGATAAAATTGTCCTCTCTAGAATCAAAATATCAGAACGGCTAGTTACGGACCCCAAGCTATTATATGACAAGCTGCTCTTGAACTATCCAAATGCCCTAGTTTACTATTTCCACGATACTGTATTGGGGTCTTGGATTGGAGCAAGCCCAGAAATCCTAATTGAACGTACGCAAAGTAATTGGAGAACCATGGCGCTTGCCGGTACGAAACCAACGGCTAGCGCTCGAGATTTTACCCATAAAGAATACAACGAACACGCCATGGTGACCGAGTTTATTGAAGGTCAACTTCGTCAAATTCCAGGTGCAAATGTTCAGGTTGCTGCTATTCAGACCTACAGCCCAGGCCCAGTGACTCATTTATTACAAGAACTTACTTGGCAAATGCCAAATCGTGTTTTACCACTTCTACTCAAGCACCTTCACCCCACACCAGCCGTTGCAGGGCTTCCAAAAAAAGTAGCACTACAATATTTAGCGGCAACCGAGCATCATGAACGCGGCTTGTATGCTGGCATCATTGGAAGAGCAAGTCAAGGCGCGCAAAAACTATACGTCAACCTACGTTGTGGCAGCCTGATTGATCAACAGCTTTTTTGTTATGTGGGCGGTGGTTTCACGCCCGATTCTACAGCAGAACAAGAATGGGAAGAAACTGAAAATAAAAGCCAAACCTTGTTGCGCTTGCTTTGATTTGCCGTAAATTTGCGCCATGCAAAGCTCAGACAAAGAACTGGTCCAGATGGTGGTTGCGGCGCTTGCCCATCATCGGGTTCGACGGGTTATTCACTCACCGGGTTCTAGAAATTCCTCCTTTGCAATAGCTTTTGAAGCACATCCAGACATCGAAACATTAGTCGTTCACGACGAGCGTGCTGCAGCATTTATTGCGCTGGGTTGGGCGCAACAAACCCAAACACCCGTGGCGCTCTGCTGCACCTCTGGTTCTGCTTGCCTTAATTATTACCCTGCCATAGCAGAGGCCTATTACCGCAATATCCCTTTGCTTGTGCTCACCGCCGATCGGCCTGCCAAATGGATCAATCAAGGCGACGGCCAAACCATTGTTCAGGCTGAGGTATTCAACAACCATACGCATGCTTACCTCGGATTTGATGAAGATAATTTTACTGTGAGCCCAGGATCTATTGAGCAAATCCACCATTTTCTTCAACATCTTCAACAGCCATGGAAGGGGCCTATTCATTTAAATATCGGTTTAAATGAACCGCTCTACGGTTTCACTGAAATGCAGCATTTCGACTTCCCAAAAATATTCAATGCAACGCATTCAGCAGCGCTTCCGGATTTCTCAGTCCTAAAAGACAAGAAAATCATGGTGTTGGTGGGGCAAATGGACCCAGACCCCGCTCTAGAATTACAACTGTCGTTATTCGCCAAATTTAGCAATGTCGTTGTCTTAGTAGAAAATACTTCCAATCTACAAAACGAACGCTTCAATGCATGTATAGATAGAAGCTTAAACAGTATAGACAATTCAGATATTATGTATCAGCCAGAAATACTGATCAGCCTCGGAGGAGCCATTGTGTCTAAGCGCATTAAAGCCTATCTCAGACAAACACCCCTGCACTTGCATTGGCGCTTGGCTGCAGATTTCCCGGATATGAACACATATGGGGTGCTCAGTGCCTGTTTGCCTATCAATCCTGTTTTATTTTTTAAGGAATTGTTGTCGGCAGGCCTTGAATTGAATTCCTCAAATTTTCATGGCAAATGGAAGGCTCTTGACTACATTGCAAAAGACCGGCAAGCCGAATTTCAAACCAATGCAGGTCAAATTTATGACTACAATGTTTTTGCAGCCCTGCAAGAAGTACTGAGCGCGCCTTGCATTCTTCATTTGGCGAACAGTTCTGTGGTGCGCTATGCGCAACTTTTTGATCCTATTGAAGGTGTGCACTATTACAGTAACCGCGGCACCAGCGGCATAGACGGCTCTGTTTCTACGGCTGTAGGCGCAGCACTGGCCAGCCCAAATCAACAGCACTTGCTCGTTTGCGGCGACACCTCATTTATTTATGATAGCAACGCACTCTGGACCGAACCATTTCCGAAGAACCTAAAAATAATCATGATTCAAAACCATGGTGGTGGCATTTTTCAGATCATTCAAGGCCCAGCAACTTCTCCCTTAAGAGCACAGTATTTTGAGGCAACACATCAAAAATCTCCGGGTAAAATAGCCGAGGGTTATGGTTTTGAAGTTCAATACTGTGTGGAACAACAAGAACTGATACCGACGCTTGTTAGTTTCTTAGAGAACGACCACCAACTTTTGGAAATACAAACCCATCAAGACGGCAATGCTCAGGTATTGCAAGACTTTTTTAATTTCGTAAAAAAATAAAATGGATAGTTTTATTGGTTATTTTGCCATTCTAGGTACTTCAGTTGGCCTAACTTACCTACTTATTCTTACCCTTCTAGAAGTGGTCCTCGGTATCGATAACATCATCTTTATTTCGATTATTACGGATAATCTTCCTCAAAATAAACAACGCAGTGCACGCTTAATTGGCCTAAGTTTGGCTTTGATCATCAGGATTATCATGCTCAGTTTGGTTTCTTGGATCATGACCCTCGACCGAGAAGCCCTTTTTAGTATCGCGGGTCAATCATTTACTGCGCATAGTCTAGTATTACTGATTGGTGGCCTATTTTTGATTTATAAATCTGTTGGCGAAATGCACGCAAGTGTCAAAGGTAGCGCACATGATGCCAGTGCAAAAAAAGCCACGACATTTACCGCTGCCGTTACTCAAATTGTCATTGTAGATTTTATTTTCAGCTTTGATTCGGTAATTTCTGCGATCGGCATGACCAACGATATTCAGCACGAAACGCACGGAAATCCGCTGGTCATCATCGTCTTAGCCGTGCTGATCTCTATGTTTATTATGATGGTCTTTTCTGGACCCATTAGTAAGTTTATTAATGAGCGGCCAACCATTAAAATGATTGCGCTTTCTTTCTTGGTCGCCATCGGTGTTTTATTGATTGCGGAAGGTTTTGGCGAGCACATGCAAAAGGGCTACATCTATTTTGCATTGGTTTACGCATTATTTGTTGAATTTCTGAATTTGCGCATGCGTAAAAACCAGCAAAAATGAGTCCTGAGCAAGCACTTGCTTTACTTCATCTCAACCATGACGAACCTTTCGAGGAACAAATCGAGGTAATACTCTTCGAACTCAAGCAGAAAATCTATCGCCAACTAGATCAACTCTTACTCTTTCCGAAATGGATCAAAGAACTCTCGCGTCTAGACACAGCTGCACGTACACTCGGGGTTAGTTTTCCCGATGAAAAACTAGCATTATTCAAGGAATACAAAGAGGTTTCCGATTCAAAGAAACTTTCCATGCGCGCACAATTTAATGCGCAGTATCAAATAAAGGTGAAGATTTCTTTGTTGGTTTACAACGGAAAATCTCCCCTCTTGTTAAAAGAATTACTCGAGTTTTGGCTAGAGCAACAAAAAGACTTCTTTCAATATTGGGCAGATGCAGGCATCAGAGACCAAGAAATATTGTTATCCAAACAATTTGACCCTCAACAAATACTTGGCTTACTAAGCGAATTACAAAAAGTAGAAATTACATCAATAGAGGACTTATCTAACGAAAATACACCATTGCTGCTTCAGCAATATATTGCTTGGAATAAAGCAGTTTGGTCTAAACTAAAGGACACCTAAAGGTCTCCGCCGGAATCCATACCGCCTTGTTTAATTTTATTAGAAATCTCTAGCTTTCCGAATTTATAGCTTGCCGAGACATAAACCCGACGCGTGAGCCACTTGAATTCTCCCATTTGATATACGCCAGGCCTATCAACGATATAGTAAAATCCGACTTGATTAAAAAGATCGGTAACGCGCGTACCAAGTGTCCAATGGCCATTGGCTAATTTCTTTTCAAAAGCAAGGTCAATAGGCCCTCTTCTTTGTGCAATACCCTGCACCGTCACCCTCGGGCCATTGTAATTGACGCTGAGTTGTAAGGTGGCTGTTTTTTTCCAGAATTCATAAGAGGTATTCCACTTGACATTATGACTGAATCCTTGCCTATTCGGCAATTCGGCTTGGTTGGTAATAAACCAGGTATAATTGCTATTGTAAGATAAAGTACTGCGCAATGATGGAGAGGGCTTGAAGATCAATATAAGCTCACTACCTAGCGCTTTGGTTTGCGCAATGTTCAAAAAAGTAACGGCGCTAATACCGTCTGGATAAAACTCTTTGAAACGAGAAATAACGCCATTTGAGCTACGGTAAAATATAGCACTCGTAAAGGTTAGTTTTTTCTTTTCGAGTGCGTAAGATAAATCGAATGAATGGATATATTCCGGATTTAAATAGGGGTTGCCTCGTCGCAAATTAAATGGATCGGCATAATTTGTAAAGGGGTTTAGTTCTTCGGCACCTGCCCTTTTGATGCGTCTGGAGTAACTTAAACTCAGTTCTGACTTAGGTTTCAATTCATATCGCAAGTAGGCCGACGGAAAGAAATTGAAGTAGTCATTTATTATTTTGATAGAGTCTGAAATAAGATTTGGGATCTGATAGGCTTTCTCGGCGCGCAAACCTGCTTGCATTTTAAAGCGCTTGATTTGTTTTCCGGCCACCCCATATAGGCTATAAATTTGTTCTTTGTAACCGTATAAAAAATTGGCAAGTGTGTCTTCTTGATAAGTATTTAACGTGTTGTCTAGGGTCTCTGAATAGGTATCTACGAGTTGGTCTCTTAAAATAGCCTTGAGGCCAGCATCTGTGCGCAAACCTAATTTTGGAAACAAATATGTGAGATCGGCCTGTGCTGTTGTGATGTTATTTTTGTCGGTATTGAAAAGCCGTTGATCTAAAATAGGCAGCGCTGAGAGCGAGGTGTCGGGGTTGTAGTAGGTATTGACATAATACCCTTCTATATCCTCTGAACCCAGCGACTGGTTCACATCAAAAATAAGGTTCCCGCGCTCTTCTTTGAAGTCGTGCTTGTAATTGAAGTTCAAATCAAGATTTTGGCGATCAGTAGGGTCGTAAGAACTGCGCAGCCACAGATTGGTAACTTGGGTATTGGTATCTAATTGGGCATTCCAGAGATCACCTGTCCGATCTCTTTGTGTAATAGATCCCGTTGCCACAAAACCTACCGTATTGCGCGGATTCAAATTGATATCTGTCCCTACCCTAAATGTTTGGCCAGCGTCTAAATCTGTACCTGTTCGGTTTTGATCTAACGTAAAAACACCTGTGCTCAATTCTTGTCGAATGTCATTGAAATTATTGCGGTAACCCTCGCGGTAACGGGCATTATAGGTTCCAAAAACATTGATATTGCCATTTCTGTAACTTAAAGAAACACTGCCGTCGCCAACATTGCCGCCATTCAGGTTTCCACTTGCCAAATTGGCTGCCAACATTCCGTTAAAACCTAAAAGTTTATTTTTTTTAAGAACGATATTGATGATGCCGGAGGTGCCATCTGGATCGTATTTTGCAGAAGGGTTGGTGACGATTTCGACACGTTCAATGGAATTGGCAGGTAGAGCATCTAATAGCGTTTTACCATTTCCACCACTCATAGAACTTGGCCGCCCATCGATTAAAATGGTCACACTCCCTTGTCCGCGCAATAAAACACCCCCATCTTGATCCACTTCAACAGATGGTAAACGATTGAGAATGTCATTGGCCGTACCCCCACTCACATTTAAATCTTCTGCAACGTTGTAAACTTTCTTATCAAAACCGGCTTCCATGACTTCTTTTTGACCTTTTACAACAATGTCTTTTACTTGTTGAGTTTTTGGAAGTTGCATGCGTATTGTACCCAAATGAAAATTAGCTTGACTTGGTTTAAGTTCAAAGGTTTCAATGAATTCGTTTTCAAATCCAGCTAAACTCAGTTGAACAAAATAGCTACCAGGGTTTGTACTCAGAGAGAAACGGCCGTCGGAACCGCTAAACACACCCTTTTGAAAAGAAGAATCTGTTGCTTTAAAAAGTTTAACAGATACATATTCTAATGCTTTGCCTTGTTCGATGGAAAGCACCTTACCAGTGACGCTAATGGTGTTTTGCGCCTGACAAAGTGCACCTGAACCCCAAAAAATAAGAAGAAGGAATGAAAAAGGAGTGTTTTTGAGTAGAAACATAGCGCAAAAATAAGCAATTCATTTGCTAAAATGATTTATATTTGCGTTTCAAAAAAATTCGACTATGATAGAGCAATTGAGCTTCGAAGACCTTAAAAACAAATTCAATACCAACAAAAGTTTCAAACTTGGCACATATATCATTGGTGGTTTAATCGCCGCAGTGGTGGTTTATTTCTCTTACCGTCAGTTCATTTGGGGGCCAGCGAATGAAAAATCCAATGACGGCTGGTGGGTTGCACTCAACTACATCACCAAAGACTCTACAGATCAAGCCATTCGTGTATTAGAACCTTTTGTGAAAAGTAACGACGGCAAAACAGGTGGTGAAATTGCACAATACCTCCTTGCAACGCAATACATGGAAAAAGGTAAATTTTCAGCCGCACTTGATATGTTAGATGGTGTTAACTTAAAAGACACCTATGTTTCTACCATGAGCATTGGCCTACAAGGAGACTGCTACAGCCAACTTAAAAAATACAACGATGCCCTTTCTGCTTACACAGAAGCCGCAGATAAAGAAGACAACGAATTCACAACTCCAATGTATTTGTTTAAAGCTGGTTTGGTTTGTGAGCAGCTCAACAAAAAAGCCGATGCAGCAGTTCACTATCAACGCATCAAAGACGACTACCCGAATTACGCAAGCACAAAAACCATCGATCGTTACATCGCTCGATGCGCAACTAAATAAATCAGCTTATGGCCACAGCAGGTAAAGACCTCTCTGCCTTTGATCCATCAACATTAACCAACTGTGCCGATTTTCGAATCGGCATTGTTGTTTCTGCATGGAACGGGCACATTACCGAACGCCTATTAAAAGGCGCAATAGATGTACTCGATACCATTGGCCAAAAAGCCAGTCTACGCACCATTCTGAATGTCCCTGGTGCTTTTGAGTTACCCCTAGGTGCTCAACAGCTTTGCCAGCAGCAGCAAATTGATGGTGTACTTGCCATTGGCGTGGTTATTCAAGGTGAAACCCGTCATTTTGATTTTGTGTGCAGTGGTACTACACATGGCCTCATGGATGTCATGCTCAAATACGATAAGCCCGTTGGTTTTTGCTTGCTCACCGACAACACCGAACAACAATCGCTAGACCGTGCAGGTGGCCAACATGGCAATAAGGGCACCGAAGCAATGGTTGCGGTACTTCAAATGCTTCAAAACAAACTTTCATGACACTCATCAAATCTATCTCTGGCATTCGCGGCACCATCGGCGGCGCTGTTGACAACGGCCTCACTCCTATCGATGCCGTCAAATTTGCAGCAGCCTACGGAACATGGCTGCAACAACAACACCCAGGTAAAAGACTGAAAGTTGTCATTGGAAGGGATGCCCGTATTTCAGGCCCCATGATTGCCAGCTTGGTCCAACAAACGCTCGTCGGACTCGGCATCGATATCATCGACCTTGGGCTATCTACCACACCAACAGTAGAAATTGCGGTACCAATGGAAGATGCACACGGCGGCATCATTCTAACAGCCAGCCATAATCCAAAGCAATGGAATGCCCTCAAACTCCTCAACTCCAAAGGTGAATTCATCTCCGGTGCGGAAGGCGAAGCGCTCATGCAAATTGCCGCAGACGAAGCCTTTAATTTCGCTGAAGTTGACGACCTAGGCACCATTACTTCAGACGCGAGCTATTTAGAAAAACACATTGACGCCATTTTAAAGCTACCACTTGTTGACGCAAAAGCAATTGCTGCAGCTCAATTCAAAGTGGTGGTAGATGCCGTTAATTCTACCGGTGGTACTTTTGTCCCTGCCCTGTTGCGCGCACTTGGCGTTTTTGAAATTGAAGAACTCTATTGCGAACCCACCGGGCATTTTCCGCACAACCCAGAGCCTCTACCTGAGCACCTTACCGAACTTTCTAGCCTGGTCCAAACAAAAGGTGCACATTTGGGCATTACCGTAGACCCCGATGTTGATCGCTTGGCTTTGGTCTGTGAAGACGGCAGCATGTTCGGCGAAGAATACACCTTAGTTGCCGTTGCCGACTACGTACTCACGCATACACCGGGTCCAACCGTTTCTAACTTATCCTCCACACGTGCGCTCCGAGACATTACAGAAAAACGCGGATTGCGCTATGAAGCGGCCGCAGTTGGCGAAGTAAATGTGGTGGTCAAAATGAAAGAAATTGGTGCGGTCATCGGTGGCGAAGGAAACGGTGGAATCATTTATCCTGAACTTCATTACGGCCGTGACTCCTTGGTTGGAATTGCTTTGTTTTTAAGTCATTTAGCACATAAAAAATTAAGCATGACCGCACTGAGAGCAAGCTATCCAAACTACGTCATTTCCAAAAATAAAATCGACCTTGACCCTTCTACCAACGTAGATGAGCTCTTGGTACTGATGGCTAAGAAATATGAAGCTTTTGAGGTGGACACCACTGACGGCGTGAAAATCTATATTGACAAAGAATGGGTGCATTTAAGAAAGAGCAACACCGAGCCGATTATTCGTATTTATGCAGAATCGGCATCAGAAGAAAAAGCCAGCGCTTTGGCCCTTCGTATGATGGAAGAAATAAATGCTATTGTATAGTAAAGAAATAAACTTTCTTTACCGGTAGCTCCATCTTACAGTCTTCTAAAATGATCGTATTTATCCTTGATAAATAGGATAAGTTCCATTTCAGTGGCCGTTTTGATGAACTGCTCATCGATATTGAGGAACGTAATGAACGCATCGAATTCGGTTTCTGTGAGGTCGATGATATCAAAAGCAACATACAACCTCAGTAATTCTTGTACAATACGGCGCTGATCATCTTTGTATTGCTGCTCGGCAATCCAGCGTTTGTTTTGCTCTTTCTTAGAAAAGGCTTGGTACAAGGCTGTAATTGGGCTCTCCAAAACGTTGACACCCGTTACCATTCGTGTTTCGCGAAGTGCAAGGTTTTCTCGTTCTTCTTTTATTTGCTCGAGGGTTTTGAGTGGTCTGACGATGATGTCTGGGACCTCTTGCGGCAAGCGCTCAACGTAGGCTAAAATTTTGGATTGGCAGTTTTCGTCTGGCTTCACTACAAATTGATACACCGGATACCCTTTGGTAGATAACGCAACTAAATCTCCTGTGTTGGCATACACACTAAAATGGCCATTAGGCTGCCCAAATACCCCTCTTCCAGTTGTTTTATTGACCACCATGAGATTGTAGAAATTTTGCAAGCGCAGGGTATCGAGGATTTTACCACTCACCAATACTTGCGTGCACTGCGCAAAACTATTGCTGGATAGTGCCGCAAAAAAGAAAGAAAAAAGAGTGACTTTAAAGCGTTTCAAAATACCAAGTGAAATCCAAAAATGGGCCTATTAATAAAAAGACGGGCAAACTGACCAGAAGTAACCAACTACAAATAAGCAAGATACGAAATAACAGGCTTGTATCTCTGGTAATTGGAACAGATAATACGGCATTGACATGACTGGCTACTACTTCTTGGACGGCAGTTCCGTGTGCATCATGCATGCTTTTGAGTTTTGGGTTTTCCTCTAAAATAACCGTTTTTAACCGATGGTAATCTTGATCCGAAAGATCTTCGTAATTGAGTTCGTAGTCAATGCCTTGCTGATCTAATAATTGCCTGAGTTGATAATTGCGCTGAAAACTCCGCACTTTAAAGGACATCAAAAATCCGAAAGCGAGAAGAATCCAACTTTCGATAAAATAGCCAACACTGATCATAAGCAAGGAGGACAATAAAGCAAAAAGCAGCAGAAAAAGGTCGCGTTTCTGACGTACAAATAATTTAAATAATTGCCCGCCATCCAAAGGATCGATAGGTAAAAGGTTGATGACGTTTAAAAATAAAAACAAAAAACTCAATTCGAGGAGCCATGATTGCTGATATTGGTTAGCCAGGAACAAAAGAAATAAACCAAAAACTACACCAGGAAAAGGACCCGCTGCAATCACTAAAAAACTTTCCTTTTGCGAATAATGTTTTTTGCTACCCTGAACAAAGGCACCCATCAGCGGAATAAAAAGCATGCGCAAATCTTGGTACTTAAATAGTTTCATGAGCAGGTAGTGCCCGGATTCATGGAGAAAAAGGACCAAAACCAGATAAAAAATAAAGTCGAGCTCATCGGCAAACAGATATAAAAAACTCAGTGCAAATAACAACACCGAGAAAAGCGTTAACCCCCAATTGCTGCGGACTTTTACTTTTTCAAGTACCGGCTTAGCTTCATACCAATCTGCTGGATTTTGACTTTCCATTTGTATTACATTCCAGGCATTCCGCCCATTCCTTTGAGCTTACTCATCATGCCCATCATGTTGCGCGGATTACTCATGAGTTTCATCATTTTGCGCATGTCTTCGAATTGCTTGAGCAGTTTGTTGATCTCTTGAATATTGGTGCCGCTTCCCTTAGCTATACGATTTTTGCGCGATGGATTGAGTAAACCTGGATTGGCGCGTTCTTTGGGCGTCATAGAGAGAATGATGGCCTCTATTCCTTTAAAAGCGTCGTCTGGAATATCCACGTCTTTCATAGCCTTGCCCATTCCGGGAATCATGCCCATGAGGTCTTTGACGTTGCCCATTTTTTTGATTTGTTGGAGCTGTGCCAAGAAGTCATTGAGATCGAACTGATCTTTCATGATTTTCTTTTGCAAACGACGCGCTTCTTCTTCGTTGAATTGTTCTTGAGCGCGTTCTACCAAGGATACGACGTCGCCCATACCGAGGATGCGGTCTGCCATTCTTTTTGGATAGAAGACATCTAGGGCGTCCATCTTTTCTCCAGTACCGACAAACTTAATCGGTTTGTTGACGATTGCCTTGATGGAAAGCGCAGCACCACCGCGGGTATCGCCATCGAGTTTGGTGAGCACTACGCCATCAAAATTGATGCGCTCATTAAAGGCTTTGGCTGTATTGACGGCGTCTTGGCCAGTCATGGAGTCAACTACAAATAGTGTTTCTGAAGGTTGCAAGGCTTCTTTGAGCCCCGCAATTTCATCCATCATTTGGTTATCGACCGCTAAACGACCTGCGGTATCGACCAATACAACATTAAATGCATTGCTTTTGGCATGGGCGATAGCAGCTTGCGCAATCGCAATTGGATTTTTTTCTTCTTTATTGGAAAAAACCTCAATGGAAAGTTGCTCACCGAGTACATGAAGTTGATCGATAGCAGCCGGACGATATACATCGCAAGCAACAAGCAATACTTTTTTACCTTTTTTATTTTTGAGATAAGCCCCGAGTTTGCCTGTAAAAGTTGTTTTACCCGAACCTTGCAAGCCCGACATTAGGATAATAGCAGGCGCGCCTTTCAGATTGATTTCCACCTCGTTGCCCCCCATGAGTTCAATGAGCTCTTCATGGCAAATTTTGATCATGAGCTGCCCAGGAGAAACCGCGTTCAAAACGTCTCTACCTAGTGCCTTTTCTTTTACAATATTGGTAAAATGCTTTGCGGTATTGAAACTGACATCAGCATCTAAGAGTGCACGGCGTACTTCTTTGAGCGTTTCAGCTACATTAATTTCGGTGATTTGACCTTGCCCTTTGAGGACTTTAAAGGCTCTTTCAAACTTATCGGTAAGATTCTCAAACATAATTCAAACGTGTATGACAAAGATACACAGCAAAATTGAATTGGACTAAGAAAGCTCCATTGTAAGCGCGTGTTCATCGATCATTTTACGCAAATTGAGCAGCGCATAACGCATTCTTCCAAGTGCTGTATTGATACTCACACCTTCAGATTCAGAGATTTCTTTAAATGAACGCTCTTCGAATAAGCGCATGTAAATCATTTCTCTCTGACTTTCAGGAAGATGTGCCATTAAAACATGGAGTTGTTCGGCAATTTCTTCTGCAGTTGTTGCTTGTACAAAATTGGGGTCTTCGCTAGAAATTTTATGGAATATATTGTAGTCCTCAGACCAAGAGTGGCGCTCGGAGATCATGCGGTGCTTGGTTTGTCTTCTGAAATGATCAATAACCAAATTGTGCGCAATGCGCAAAACCCAAGGCAAAAACTTTCCTTCTTCTTGATATGCGCCTAGCTTGAGTTTTTGTATTACCTTAACGAAAGTCTCTTGAAAGAGGTCGTTGGCAAGATCTGTGTCTTTTAGTTTATTGTAGATAAACTTAAAAATAGCCTCTTGATGGCGATGCAATAATTGAGCAAAGGCATCTTCATTACCGGCAACATAGGATTGAATGAGCTGAGAGTCGCTTGATTGAGTTAAAATCATAATTTACGCTTTTGTGCTGAAATGTATTTCGGCGGTTAAAGGTAAAATTGATCTATAGGCGACTTTTTAAATTTATACGGCGAATATATATATTATTTGTCAGCAAATAAAAAATTCAGCAAAAAAGATTGATTAATTTTGAGCACTAAATTAGACTAAATGCCTTCACTAGCTCACAAAGCCATCGAAATGCCCGCCTCTCCAATTCGCAAATTGGTTCCTTACGCGGAA
>JALRJE010000049.1 GCA_023268965.1 Crocinitomicaceae bacterium | reverse complement strand
CGGTACCTATATCGTGAAATTCAGTTCAGGCAAACAAACGGATACGGTTAAGTTTATCAAAATGTAAACTTTTGCAAAAGCATAGAAAAAAGGAGACTTCGGTCTCCTTTTTTTTGTCAAATTTTTTCGTCAATAGTTGAGATGTAAACCGCTGGTAGATGAACCGATTACAAGATTTGCAAAATTAGAGAGCAGCACATGCCCGTAATTACCTGATACTTCCGGATGAAACTGCACTCCATATTGCGGCAGCAACTTGTGTTTCATGGCTTCATTGATACAGGCGTCTGAACAGGCTAATAGCTCAAAACCATAAGGAACTGAAATGTGTTCGCAGTGGTCTTCTTGCATTTCAAAGATGTCAGGGAGGCGCTCAAATAAAATATCATCTTTAAGGACTTCAATTTCTTGCATGCCCCGATCTTCACGCATTCTAGAGACCCTTGCGCCATTGAGTAAGCCTAGTATTTGATGTCCAAAACAAATACCGAGTAAAGGTTTTGTGTAGCTCTTGATCCAGGAAAGGTGCGTTAAATAGGGTGTAGGATCAATATCGGTAAGTAAAATAGGAGCACCTGAAATCACAACACCACTAAAATGATCCAATTGAGCAGCCTCGAAATCATGTAAACCTATGGTTTGTACGTCGATATATTCATCGAGTTGAGCAGCTATTGCTGGTGTTTTGTGACTTCCGCAATCGAGTAGGGCGATCATTCATTGGCTTTATAAAACACGCAGCTCACTGCTCGGTGATCACTGCGCGTGTGTTTTTGAATCTGAAAACGGGTAGCATTGAGTTGCGGACTATAAAAAAGGTAATCGATTCTGCCCGCAGGAAGGCGACCGACATACGTACTGCCTAAGCCGAAACCACTACCTCTAAAGGCATCGAGCAAAAGTAATTGAAATTGGTTATAGGTATACGACATCGGCGTATCATTGAAGTCTCCACAGACAATTACGGGATAAGGTGAGGTTTGAAGGTGTTCAACAACCCTTCTTGCTTGTTCAGCTCGCTTTTCAAAAGCTCCTCTCAATTTGCGGTATACTGCAATGGCTCCTTTTTTACTGCCGTAGGTTTGTACCTCCTTGCCTTCAAGATTTGGATCGGTATTTAGTCGTATAGACTGCAAGTGAACGTTATAGACCCTAAACGTATCTGTGCCTTTAACGATATCGGCAAAAATGCAATAATTAAAGTCTTGTACGCCTTGTGATTCAAACATCACATCTCCTCTTGCAATCATCGGGTACTTGGAAAATAAGGCAATTCCGTAATTTTCTCTGGTACGCCTTTTATGGGCACTCCGCTCGTGATAGTCTTTTGTACTCATGATGCGATTGAGAGAATCCATGACTTCAAAACGACTTGGTTTGTCTTGGCGATAAAATTCTTGCAAACACAACACATCGGGCTGCTCTTTATCGATAAATTGAAAAATTTCGTTTCTCGCGTCGAGTGCTGCTGAGAACGATGGGTTAAATAAATCGAAAAGCCTAACATTATAGCTGAGCACTTTGAGGCCAGTCGTCTCTATTCGTTTCGGATTGCTGCTGGCTAATGAAAAATTGCGAAAATGTAGTTTCCCTCCAATCAATATGGTAAGCAAGCAAATTACAGCCCATTTCGATCGAAAAATGCCCCAAATAAGCAACCAAAAAAAGCTAAGTCCGAGAAAAATCGGATAACTAAGCCCAAAGAAAGGTAGTGATGGTATCGTCGATGGGTGAATAAAAGGAGCAAGATAACTTAATAGCAGTCCGATCAGGGTAAAAGCAGATGCTATTTTAAAGGGTGCAAAGAGCAAGGAATGCCGCTTTCTAGACATCTTTGCTCTGTTGAAATAAAAAGTCCTTCTCTTCTTTAGATAGGGCGTCGTAGCCACGCTTAGCTATTTTATCTAAAATAGTATCTAAGTGCTTTTGGCGCTCTTGTTTTTTGGCGCGATAGTCGTCATCAGTTAGCGGGCGTCCGCCTTTCTTCACTTTCAACTTCGGGCTCGTTTGAGATATTTTTATGCCAAGCCACGGTCTAGAAAGTCTAATATACCAAAATTGTTGGATGCTCCAGAGACCAAATAGCGCCCCACCAATGTGTGCAAAGTGTGCTATTTGATCAGAAGTACCAACGGCACTGAGGTCTTTGAGGAAAAAGAAGATGGCCAACATATAAATCCGCAACGGAAAAATACCAAAAAGTTGCACTTTTAGTTGTGGTTGTGCAAGAGCGAGGGCCATAAATATGGCCATAATTGCTCCAGAAGCACCAACTACAGAGAAGGTGCTACCCTGCAGTGCTGGAAAAAGTTGATGGGCTATTATTTCTGCTAAATTACCCGCTAAACCACCAAGAATATAAAGTTGTAAAAGCCGTAAGCCTCCAAAAAAACGCTCGTATGTTTGGCCAGCAAAATAAAGAAATAATAGATTGCCAAATAAATGCCAAATGCCAAAATGAGCAAATAAAGAAGTCAGGAGTGTCCAAGGTTGAAGGAGTACACCAAAGGTATCTACCGGCAAAGCAAACCAATAATGACTGATGTATTCATACAAAGAAGCGTTTGCTGTACTCAATACTTCTAATCTTTCGAGCGCATTAATGAGCTGTATGAGTACAAAAACACCGATGTTAATCATAACCAAACGAATGGTCATGGTGCCACTTTTAAATTGCTCTTGGAGTTGTGCGATGAGGGGATTCATTACCAAAAGTTTGAACGGTCTTTCTTGCGCCATACAAGAACCAAAATAGCACCAGCAAGCGCTCCTCCTACATGGGCGAGGTGCGCGACGTTATCGCCAGCTTGGTTTTGAAAAGCTAAATAAAGTTCGAGGAGAAAATAGCCTGTAACCAAGAATTTGGCTTTGACCGGAATAGCAAAGTAGAGCCGGAATTCTGTGTTTGGAAATAAGATGGCAAAGGCAGTCATAATGCCAAAAACACCACCTGAGGCACCCACCATTGGTGTAATGGACTTATCTAAATAATTTTGTAAGGTCGGGGTCACACGAATTTGGTTGTCGGAGATATACGCATTGATTTGATCAATCAGGTTACCGTTTAAATCAACGGTGTGTTTTAAAAAATAATTGAACTGATCGATATCAAATTGTGCAGCTAGAGTGTGCTTCAAGTTCATGATTTCGATGAACCCGATCATGTTATAAAGTGCAAAAGAACCCATGGCGCTAACCAGGTAGAAGATAAAGAATCTTTTTGGGCCCCAAATATTTTCGAGGTAGGCACCTAGCATGACGAATAGCCACATATTGAAGAAAATATGCAAAAAATTATCGGTGCTATGCATGAAAAAATGCGTTACCACTTGATATGGTTCGAAAAATGGCGAATTGACATAATGGGCACCGAGCGTCATTTCAAGACCAATTCCTTGGCTTTTGAGCAGTAAACTTGCTACAAAAAAAGCGATATTCAGCAGTAAAATATTTTTCGTGACTTGGGGTAGATTCTGAAACATAGCTATAATTTTTTGGCCAATTCGTCGAAGCCTAAAGTATACATAATTGGTTTTCCATTGGGGGTAGTGGTGTGCTGTGGGCATTGAAATAAAGTGTCTATGAAAAGCTCAACTTCTTTGTGGTGCCGTAGGCGGTAGTTTTTGGAGCCTAGATAGGCCAATTTAGCAACAATAAAGTGGGCTACATCGCCGCTGTCAATGTCAGAATACGTAGCTGCATTGGTGAGGTCGTCTAGGCAGGCATCAAGATCTAAAGCCGATAAGAGGGCCGGAACAGCTGAAATAAGGAGTTGATCCTCATGTATCTCGAAAGTAAAACCCAATTGCGACCAAAGACTTTTTTGATCTTGCCAAGTGATTTTGGCTTCTTTTGCTAACGTTCTTTCGAGCGGAAAAAGCAATTGTTGTGATGCCAGTGGTTGTGATACAAAATGCTGTATGAGTTCGTCGAATAAAATGCGGTTTTTTGCGCTGTGGATATCGATAATGAGAAAACCTGATTTAGTCGGGCTGATTAAATATTTATCGTGCAATAAGAATTGCTTGGCCTCAAGTTCAGCTGAGAAATCAATTGGATTGTCTGAGGGCGTTTGGTGTTCTATTTGATAAAATTGTTGCCAATCTTCGGGGCTAGGAGGTGTACTACCGAAACCTTCCTGTTGTAAGGCTGAACTGTAGTTGTTTGTGCTTGATCCAGTTTTTGAAGAGGGATGAACCGTAGTTTGAAAAGGATTATAAGTCGGGTTTACTACTATTTGAGGTTCAATGGGATCTGATTTTCTAAGTGCATTTGGCACATCAAAAGCGTTCTCTGTTTCAAAATCGAGCGTAGGAAAGATATTGTGTTTGCCCAATGCTTGCCTTACACTACTCAATAGGATGGAATAGATAAAGCGGTCCTCTTCAAATTTAATCTCTGTTTTGGTTGGGTGGATATTGACATCGATTTTTTGTGGATCAATATCTAGGAAAATGCAGTAGCTGGCATGGTGCTTTTCGGATATCATGCCGTCATAGGCTTTCGTGATTGCATGATTGAAATAAGGATCTTTAAAAAAGCGATTGTTGACGAAAAGATATTGTTCACCTCTGCTTTTTTTTGACATTTCAGGTTTGCCAACATAGCCACTAATGCGCACGATATCGGTCTGCTCGTTAATGGGGACCAATTTTTCATTACTCCCCTTGCCAAAAATGGCGGCAATACGCATTCTATGATTTCCTGCGGGCAATTGGAAGAGCTCTTGGCCGTTGTGTTGAAAACTAAACTGAAGTTCGGGGTGGGCCAGGGCAACGCGTTCAAATTCAGTTTGAATATGACTGAGTTCAATGGTATCACTTTTTAAAAAGTTGCGGCGGGCTGGTACGTTATAAAATAGGTTCTTGACCTCGAAAGAGGCTCCGTTATTGCAAAGTACTTCTTGTTTGCATTTGATTTGGTTGCCCTCGATTTCAATATGTATACCGGTGTCTTGGTTTGCTTGTTTGGTCTTGAGGCTCACATGAGCTATTGCTGCAATGGAAGCGAGGGCCTCGCCACGAAATCCTTTGGTCGTTAGGGCAAAAAGGTCAGATGCATTCTGTAATTTGCTGGTGGCATGCCTCAAAAAGCACTTTTCAGCATCTTGGGTATCCATTCCTTTGCCGTTGTCGAGCACTTGAATGAGTGTTTTGCCAGCATCTTTAACGACTAATTGAATTTTGGAGGCTCCGGCATCAACAGCATTTTCGAGTAGTTCTTTGACAACAGAGGCTGGTCGTTGAATGACCTCTCCAGCTGCAATTTGATTGGCGATATGATCGGGCAGTAAGTGGATGATGCTCATGCGGACTCACTTTGTTTCGTGCTGAACAAATGTAATTAATTCCGCTGAGTTCGCCGCGCTTATATCCTCACGATTGTACCTGAGTAGGTTGTTTTTTCATTTGGAAGCATTTGTTGTAAGGTAACTTTCCAAATAAATGCTTTTTGTGCACCTACAGGCTGCCCATTGCGTTGGTCAATGCCAGTCCAAGGGTTTTGTGCATCAGTGGTTTTAAAAACAAGACCTCCGTTGTCAGGATCAATAATAAGCAGCTCAAAGCGCACCTCTCGGATGGTAAGGGCATAGGGCATGAAGGTGGCATTTCGCTCATCTCGAGATGCAGGATTAAAGGCATTGACTGCAAGTAAGTTGTAGTCTTCATTGGCGGTTACCTTGATTTTTTCTGTACTCTGACATCCGTCGAGTTGAGCAACTGCGGTAATCGTGTAGGTTTGACCTTGAAAGGCGAGTAAATCTACACCTCTATTCGTTTGGTTCATGAGGGTGCCGTTCGCACTCCAGGTGATATCTGCACTGGTGTTTTCTGCATTGATATGAATGCGCGGCGTACCTTCTTCGTAATTTATGGCATCGGCATCAAGTATGATTTTTGGCACCTTACATGGTGTTGCAACAGGACCGAGCGCTTGGTGATCAATTTGATCATTTGCCAAGTTTTCTGCATCATGTTGAGATTTTATATCAGTATACGCATTCAATTGCTCATTGGTATCAGCAAACGTTATTTCTTGTTGCTTGAACAAAACAGGAGGTAAATTCAATTCGGGGTCTGCAACTACTTCTTGCGTCATTTGCGTCCAACTTTGGTTGGCAGCATTGTTTGGATCAAGAATTAAGATGTTTTGGTTCGTATTTGGCTTCGTATTTTTTTGTGCTTTTTGTGAAGCTGATGGGTTTCTTTGTTCCGTATTTTGGAACTTATTTTTTACGATTCGATCCGCATGATTGGGACGGTCATTTTTTGGACTAAAATTGTACCAAATAGCGGTTAAGCCGATACAAAGAATTGCAGCAATAGCGACTTTACCCAACCAAGATAATCCGGTGTTGGCTTGAGGCAGTTTTTTAGACAACGACTCCCAAGCTTTGGGTTCGTAGTCATAGGAGAATTCTTCTACTAGGTCTTTTATTTTTGCTTCAAATTGATCTTTCATTCTTGTTCGATCCGTGTAAATTGTTCTTTTAGTAGGCGTTGCAAATTCATTTTTGCTTTTGATAAATTGGATTTTGATGTTCCTTCGGAGATGCCCAGCATTTCTGCTATTTCTTTGTGGCTGCGCTCTTCCATCACATAAAGATTGAAAACCGTCCGGTATGCTGGTGATAGTTTAGCAATCGCTTCATGTGCAAGTTGTGCCTTGAGTTGGTTGTGTTCAAGGATTTCTTTCTCTTGCATGGGGTCTGCAGCCATAGACTTGAAATCGTTGTCCTTTTCGGTTAAGAAAGGATTGTTTTTCGATTTTCTGATATGGTCAATAGCAGTGTTGCTTACAATTCTTCGCATCCAGCCCTCGAGAGATCCAGAGAAATCAAAATGTTCCAATTTGTCAAAGACCTTTAAAAATGAAACTTGGAGTACTTCTTGAGCGCTGTCGCGCTCGCCAATGTAGCGCATACTGACAGCCATCATTTTGCCATAAAACATCGTAAATAGGCGTTCTTGTGAGCGTCGCTCACCTTTGAGGCACCCCTCTACGATTCGTTTTAAGTTGTCTTGCTGCTCCAATTTTCAATATAGTTTAAACGCAAAGCTAAGCAGAGGGTTGCCTTTGTTTGTAATATGTCCTTGAAATAGCGATAAAAAAAATGATTTTTTTCTCAACTATGCGTAAATTCGTCGCGCAAAGCTTTTATCCATTTAAAAACAAGACAAATGAAAGTAACTGTTGTAGGTGCAGGTAACGTAGGAGCAACCTGTGCTGATGTACTGGCTACCCGTGAGATCGCCAATGAAATTGTATTACTAGATATCAAAGAAGGATTTGCCGAAGGTAAAGCGCTCGATATTTGGCAAACAGCCCCCATTAATCTTTATGATTCTCGTACCGTTGGTTGTACCAATGATTATGCGCGTACCGCAGATTCAGACGTTGTAGTCATTACCTCAGGTTTGCCACGCAAGCCAGGTATGTCTCGTGACGACCTTATCGCAACCAATGCTGGTATCGTTAAGACCGTGACCGAAAACGTCGTGAAATTCTCGCCAAATGCAATCATTATTGTGGTTTCCAATCCGCTAGACGTCATGACCTACTGCGCCTTTTTAAATGCCAACATGCCCTCTTCGAGAGTGTTTGGTATGGCTGGCGTACTAGATACCGCCCGATACCGTGCATTTTTAGCAGAAGAACTTAATGTGTCTCCTAAAGATATCCAAGCGGTATTAATGGGCGGCCACGGCGACACCATGGTCCCACTTCCGCGCTATACAACTGTTGGTGGTATTCCCGTTACAGAACTCATCGACGAAGCACGTTTAAATGACATCATCGAGCGCACCAAATTTGGTGGGGGTGAAATCGTAAAACTACTCGGTACTTCTGCATGGTATGCACCTGGTGCAGCAGCAGCTCAGATGGTAGAGGCTGTAGTTCGCGATCAAAAACGTATTTTCCCAGTTTGTGCTTGGTTACAAGGTGAATACGGTTTTTCTGATATTTATCTTGGCGTACCTGTAGTACTCGGCAAAAACGGTATCGAAAAAATCATCGAACTCCAACTAGACGAGGCAGAACGTGCATTGCTCGCCGATTCAGCAGAGGCTGTCAAAGGCGTCATGGATGTGCTAGATAACATGAATGCGAACGCTTAACTTCTTAGATTTCAATCTTAAAAGTTGACTATTTAAAAATTTCAATAGAACAAAAAAAACCGGGGTCATCCTCGGCTATCGTTTCTAGGTGGTTAATAGGGTCTTGCCTGCGTCTAAGCCGCGTCGGCGAGCCGCTCTCAGAGTAACCACTTGGTTCTTTGCGATGTTTCTGGCCCTTGGCCCAATTTTTGTAACCCCTGCTAACGCCG
>JALRJE010000010.1 GCA_023268965.1 Crocinitomicaceae bacterium | reverse complement strand
GTTGCAGCCGTAACGGCTGAAGAAACACCAGTTGCTGAAGTTGTTGAAGAAACAGTAGCTACTGAAGTTGTTGAAGAGACGCCAGTAGCTGAAGTAGCTGAAGAAACACCAGTTGCTGAAGTTGTTGAAGAAACACCAGTTGCCGAAGTTGTCGAAGAAACACCGACGGCTGAATCAACCGAAGAAGCAGACACTGCTACTGAAGAAGAGAAAACTGAAGAATAAATTGACACAATGTTGATAAAAAAGGCGGACTGTGTCCGCCTTTTTTGTTTTTATATCCCTCCTATTTTAACAAAGTCCGTAATTTTGGAGAAAATTAATAAATGCAACAAAATCAAGAAGCCATTCTTCTGTTAGCAGATGGCACGGTGTTCAAAGGTATTGCCATTGGCAAGATTGGAACCACCGGAGGAGAAATCGCCTTTAATACCGGCATGACTGGTTATCAAGAAGTTTTTACAGACCCTTCCTACCTTGGTCAACTACTCATCATGACCACTGCCCATATTGGGAATTACGGCGTACATGAAGCTGAAATTGAGTCTGATTCAATCAAAATTGCAGGGCTAATTACAAAAAAGTTCTCCAATGGTTTTTCAAGAGTTGCTTCTGTGGAATCACTGCAAACATTATTAGAACGAAACCATACTGTAGGAATCTCAGATATCGACACCAGAGCTCTGGTGCGTCACATCCGAAATAAAGGTGCCATGAACGCCATTATTTCTTCTGAAATTTTGGATATTGCCCTTCTCACAGAAAAATTAAAAGAGATTCCTTCAATGGAAGGATTAGAACTATCCTCACGCGTGAGCACCAAAGATGCCTATGAGGTGAGCCCTGAGCAACCTAAATACCGCGTATCTCTTATAGATTTTGGTGTTAAAAAGAATATTGTCAGATGCTTGGTGGAAAGAGGTTGTCATGTAAAAGTATTTCCGATGAACACCACAAAAGCCGAATTAGATGCATTTGCGCCCGACGGCTATATGCTTTCCAATGGCCCTGGCGACCCCTCCGTCATGACGGATAGTATTTCACTTGTCAAGGAGATCGCCGCAGACCACAAACCGGTTTTTGGCATCTGCTTGGGCCATCAAATTCTTGGCTTGAGCCAAGGCTTGAGTACCATCAAAATGTTCAATGGCCATAGAGGTATTAATCATCCCATCTTAAATTTACAAACAGGTAAAGGCGAAATTACTTCCCAAAATCATGGCTTTGTCATTTCAAAGGAAAGTATCGCTACACAGCCAAATATTGAAGTGACACATGAGCACCTCAATGACCGCACTGTTGCGGGCATTGCGATTAAAAACAAACCCATATTCTCGGTGCAATACCACCCTGAAGCCTCTGCGGGTCCGCACGATTCACGCTATCTTTTCGATAATTTTATTGCTAACATGCACCAATACCAACAAAAATGAGTTTTATATCCTCCATTCACGCACGCCAAATTTTAGATTCTCGTGGTAACCCAACAATTGAAGTCGATGTACTCACTGAAAATGGTGTACTCGGACGCGCAGCAGTACCTTCTGGTGCCTCAACAGGTATTCACGAAGCAGTAGAGCTCCGCGATGGCGATCAAACCAAATACCTCGGTAAAGGCGTACTCAAAGCCGTAGAAAACGTCAACACGACCATTCAAAACGCTTTGCTCGGCATGGATGTTTTTGAACAAAAAAAAATAGACTATCTACTCCTCGCTCTAGACAACACACCTAACAAATCAAATTTGGGCGCAAATGCCATTCTCGGAACTTCTTTGGCGGTCGCGAAAGCGGCAGCGGCAGAAGCAGGGCTCAGTTTATTCCAATATATTGGTGGTGTGGGTGCGGTTACCATGCCGGTACCCATGATGAATATCCTCAATGGTGGTTCACACGCAGATAACCTCATCGATATCCAAGAATTTATGGTCATGCCACTTGGTGCATCTAGTTTTTCAGAAGGTTTGCGTTGGGGCACTGAAGTATTTCATCACCTCAAAGCAGTACTCAAAGCTAGAGGAATGTCTACAAATGTTGGTGATGAAGGCGGTTTTGCACCGAGCCTTGGCTCCAATGAAGAAGCACTTGAAGTTGTGATGGAAGCTATTCAGAAAGCTGGATTCACGCCAGGAAAAGACATGTTCATTGCCCTCGATGCAGCGGCATCCGAATTTTACGACGATGCCACAGGTAAATATAATTTTGCTTCTACCGGTGAGTCAAGAAATTCAGAAGAAATGGTCGCCTTCTGGGCTGATTGGTGTGCCCGTTACCCCATCATCTCCATAGAAGATGGCCTTGCCGAAGACGACTGGGCAGGTTGGAAACTTGCCACAGAGAAACTTGGTCATCAAATTCAATTAGTTGGCGACGACCTTTTTGTAACGAATACAAAAAGACTTCAGCAAGGAATCAATCAAGGCGTTGCCAATTCAATCCTTGTAAAAGTTAATCAAATTGGTACCCTGACTGAAACAATAGAAGCTGTCCAATTGGCAACGCGCAATGGCTATACCTCTGTCATGAGCCACCGCAGCGGTGAAACCGAAGACAACACCATTGCCGACCTAGCTGTAGCACTCAATTGCGGGCAAATCAAAACAGGCTCTGCCTCCCGTTCTGACCGCATGGCCAAATACAACCAATTGTTGCGCATCGAAGAAGAACTCGAGGAAGCCGCTGTTTACCCGGGTCTAAACTTTAAGTATATCCGTTAGTTGGCGCGCTTCAATCTACGGGTTTACGCCTTAATAACCAACGAATTCAACGAAATTCTAATTGCTGACGAATACCGACATGGTCAATTTTTCAGTAAATTTCCAGGAGGCGGGGTCGAGGCAAATGAAGGCATCAAAGAAGGGCTATTCCGAGAATTAAAAGAAGAGCTCCAACTAGAAATTGCGACTGCCGACTTCTTTTATTTCAATGAGTTTTATCAGGCATCTGCATTTGACGACAGTCATTTGGTTGCATTTTATTATCGTGTTTCAGTCGATAAAAATGAGATCGCCATTTCGAATTCAATGTATCAAATTCCGTTTTTTATCGAACAAGAAAAACAGCGCTGGATTGACCTCAACCACCTTCAAACTACTGACCTTACTTTTCCGATCGATCAACTTGTACTAGAAAAATTGCAAAAAGAGTATCTTCCTCTTGAGTAAAAAAGAGCTTTCTAAAAAGGATCAATAAAAAAAGGAAGATCTTCTTATTTCCTGAAATTCGAAGCTACAATCAAGTCTTTGGTGCCATGGGTCCAAGAATAGAAGCCTTCACCTGACTTCACGCCTTTTTTACCCGCCATCACCATATTGACCAAAAGTGGACAAGGTGCATATTTTGGATTGCCAAAACCGTCGTGTAAAACTTCCAAGATAGCCAAACACACATCGAGGCCAATGAAATCTGCGAGTTGAAGTGGGCCCATTGGGTGTGCCATTCCCAATTTCATGACGGTGTCTATTTCTTCAACTCCTGCAACGCCCTCAAATAATGTATAAATTGCTTCGTTGATCATCGGCATTAAAATGCGGTTGGCTACAAAGCCCGGGTAATCATTGACCTCAACCGGTACTTTTGCCAAACTGCGCGATGTTTCCATAATGAGTTGGGTCACTTCATCAGAAGTTGAATATCCGCGGATAATTTCCACCAGTTTCATGACCGGTACCGGATTCATGAAGTGCATGCCAATCACTTTATCGGGTCGTGTGGTAACGGCTGCAATTTTAGTAATAGAAATGGAAGAAGTATTGGTGGCAAGAATGACGTCTGATTGCGTAAGTGCATCTAAATCTTTAAAAATTTTAAGTTTGAGATCTACGTTTTCTGTTGCAGCCTCTACAACCAATTCTACTCCTTTTACGCCTTCAGCCATGTTGGCAAACGTAGTTAGGTTTTGTAAGGTTTGTGCCTTTTGCGCTTCTGTTAGGCCCCCTTTGGCCACTTGGCGGTCCAGGTTTTTGACTATTGTTGCCACAGCACGGTCGAGCGCGTCTTCAGATACATCGATGAGATTGACTTGGTATCCAAATTGTGCAAAGACATGCGCGATGCCATTACCCATTGTACCTGCTCCGATTACTGCTACGTTTTTCATGTTTTTGAAATTTGGACAAATATAAGGCACCTCTTGCAACTACACTAAAAAAACACAGGAATCCTTGTATCTTTGTTTGCAATGAGGTTCCTATTTAACGGCAATTCTTTCAAAACAAAGTTTTTAAGTTCTTTGGTCATCCTAATGTCCGGGACTGTCATTTCGCAACTCATTGCCCTTCTTTTTGCGCCGCTGCTCTCTCGTTTGTATACACCGGGGCAAATGGGCGAACTCGGGTTTTACATGCGGCTTACAGGCTTTATTTCAGCAGTAGCCACGCTGCGTTACGAAGCCGCACTTCCTTTACCGAAACAAGATGAGCATTCTTATTTGCTGTACCGCCTGGCCTACCGAATTTCATTTATTGTTCTGGCCGTTAGTGCACTCGTCTTGATTTTTGTGCTAAAAGCGGGTATTGGCATACCATTTTCATGGTGGTTTTTCTTACTCACCATCATGGGGTCAGCTTGTATTGTCATTATTAATATTGGCACAAATTGGTCTGTCCGAATTGGTCAGTACGGCATGATCTCTCGTCAAAAAATCATCAATTCTAGTCTTTCTAATTTACTCAAATGGGTTTTTGCATTATTTCAATTGCAAACCCTTGGCCTAATTTTAGCAACCTTTTTAGGTTATTTTGCTTCATCGCTTGAATTTCTACTTGACTTTAAGAAAATTCACCATCGCTTTAAACATTACATTTCTAAGAAGAAAACAACAGCGCTCATGCGCGAGCACAAAGATTTTCCGATTGTCAGCTTGCCACATGTTTTTGTAGATAACGCCCGCGAGATGCTTATCGCCACATTTATTTTTGGATTCTACTCGGATGTCATTTATGGTTCATACAACCATTCTTATACAATGCTCAGGCTGCCACTCACGCTTATAGGAGTTTCGCTAGGTCAGATTTTCTACAACCGTGCTTCAGAACTTTATAACCAACAAAAAGCCATTCTTCCCCTCATTCGAAAATTGTTGTTGGGCTTAGCGCTGCTTTCTTTCATTCCTTTTGGCATCTTATTTTTTTATGGGACCGAAATTTTTAGCTTCGTTTTTGGGGCTAACTGGGAAATTGCAGGATCCTATTCGGAAACGATGTCTGTTTGGTTAATGGTTAATTTCATCCTTACCCCTATTGCCGCGCTTCCCATGATTTTGAAAAAACAAAATGTTTTTTTTATGCTTGGAATTGTTAGTTCTCTGATACAAGTGCTGCCTTATTGGATATTGCATTGGGCCTACGGGAATTCAGATGCTGTATTTTTATTCAGCTTGCAAATTGTTTCTTACACGCAAGCGCTTTGGTTGCTCGTTACGATTGGCTTGCTTTATCATTACGCAAAGAGGGCTGATCAAATAGTTGGTCATAGAGCTTAAAAAAGCGTTCTTGATTGACTGCTTTGGTAGCTTTTGCTTCAATGAGTTTCCTATTTTCTTGAGCCACCAATTCGGCGTTTAATTGTAGGGCTTTTTCGATATCTGTACTTAAGTTTGAAGAAAATATGATTCCGTTAGTACCTGAATTGATCCATTCTTTATTGGCTGGTAAATTTGATACCAGCGGAATGCAACCATAGGCCATTGCTTCCAAAAGACTTATAGCAGTACCATCAGATTCCGGAATCGAAATATATACTTTAGCCTTCGCGTAATAATTTCTATTTTCTTCAGGTTTAAGAAATCCCACAAATTCAAAAGAACCTTCAGGTAAATACTTCGCTGCGAGCTGTTTCAATGCTTCCGTCTGGGAACCACTTGCAGCAAGGATCAATTTCCAGTCAGGATTTGCGTTCAGAAAGGCAGCACTTTGCAATATTACTTCGTTGATGCGATAAAGCGGTTCGTGCATCCGGTTTGAATAAATCAGATGCTGCTTTTCGATAGGAACATCTGGAATGACGAGTTCCACACCAAAATTGGCAACAAGTACGGCTTGCTCTGGTGCTAGATTGATTATTGCAGTAGCCATAAATTGAGCATCAGCTGTTATTTTTTGAGCGCGCTTCAAAACAAATCGCACCATCGCTTTATAAAACCAATTTTTTTGCGGTAGCAAGAGCACATCACTTCCCCAAGTTGTGATCACGAGTGGTTTGAAGCTGCGATTGGCAAGTGTCGTGATTAAACCATAAGAATTAGCCTGATGTACATGTATGACATCCGGATTAAAGTCATGGATTACTGTTCTTAGGGCACGGACATTTTTTAAAATTCGCAATGGATGCTTCAGGCCAAAATCGAGTTGGATGGCATAATGGCCTTCTATATGATGACCAGATACAATCAGGATTTCATCAAAATACGGTGCTATGAGCGCCTTGTAATTGAGCAAATGCGCATTTCCTTTGCTACTGCCAATGAGTAATAATTTTTTCTTAGCTGTTCCTTGCATCTGCCGTCTTTATACATTTAAAAGCCCAAGCCAAAGCTAGACAAAATAGCAACTCAATGTTTCGCTCAGTAAAAGGGTTATTTGTGAGGGCACTAGTGAGCATCAGTAAGATGACCAAAACAAATGGGATATAGCTTCTATTTTTCAAACGTAATACTTGTACAAAAGGAAGCAAATAAACTAGCAGGTATACCACTAAGCCAATGAGACCATAACGCCATGCCATAAGGATATATTCATTTTCAGCATAAAGCCGATTGGCATAAAAATATTGTTTGTAGGGGCCGTGTCCAAAAATCGGATATTCCAAAATTTGTTGGCCAAGCAAGGCCCAGGTTTCAAAGCGCCCTCGTACAGACCCGCTATATAATGCAGTACCATCCAACAAACTTGAACTATACGCTGAATACTTAAAAAAAGAAGTGGCAAACAACAAGGCTAAAAAATAGGTTAAAACGAGCCCTCCAATGATGGTCAACCATTGCCTGCGTTTCCATAAGTGCAAATGGAAAACGGCTAGATAGCTCAATAAAATGAGGATCACAACTATAGAAGTTCTTGACTGACATAAAAAAACCATTGTCAATGCCAGTAAGAAGAGGCCCAATTGTTTTTTATTGAATTGGAAGGGTAGAAATAAAATGCTGAAAAAAGTAAAAAGAAGTGCATTGATATTTGGATTTCCCATAGTGCCCACCATGCGCTTCACTGCTGGCTCTCCGAGCGAATTCTTGCCAAAAAATTGAATTTGTAATCCTCCATTATATTGCTCCTCTAAGAGTTGATTGATGCCAGGAAATTCAAAAAAGTGCAAGAGATTAAGCACAACAAGTACTAAAAAGAGATAGGGCAAGCATTTTTTCAATTGGTCAAAATCCATCAAACCAAGAAACAACAATAATACCCCAAACTTGAACCACTTATAAATTTCAAAATAATCTGAAACTGAGTTTGTGTGCGCTTGAATGAGGATGGTCAAACCGACATAACCTGCCATAGCAAAAGGCAGGGCGTAGTATTTCGAAAATTGAATTTTAGACCTATTAAAGAACAAGAGGAGCAATATCAATGGTAAACAGAGGTCAACCCAATGAACCGAAGGAAATTGGGTTGCGAATGCCACTGATGGCAAACAAAGCGCCGCAAAAAGCAAAAAAATACCCAAAATGGTTGGGAAATTAATCGTTTGCCCACTCTTCATAAAAAGCGCTTAGTTCCGGGTGTTGTCTGAGCTGACGCTCGTCTAGTTTTCTGGTGTCTCCAATCACTTTTGCTGGGTTACCGCTAATGATGGAAAAATCTGGATAATCACCTTTGAGGTAACTGTAAGCAGCAATCAGGCACCCCTTACCAACTTTTGTTTTTGGCATGATGGTGGAATGAGGACCAATAAAAGTGTATTTACCGATATGAATGGCTCCTCTTTCGTATACTTCGTGGTTGGGTTGGTGGTAATGTTTGCCGTAGATGCGTATAGCCATATGGCTCGAATGGGAAGTCATGTTGATAAATGTGGTAAGCTGACAACCTTCCTCTATGGTTATTCCCTGACTTGCTTCAATAAAATTGTAATGTCCGATGAAAACATTTTCACCGACAACCAAATTTTGTGGGTGATCAATGAAAGTCGTGTTCGAGATGCGCGTATGCGCAATGCGTCTTCCATTATTGTCATAAATGCGCTGATTCATTGCAGGGCGAAATGCCAAGAAAAAGCGCCTTAAAACTTTGTGAAGAATACCGTTTTTTTGTTGCATGTCATTCGATTGCAAGCGAAGATATCAAAAACAAGCATATATTGAGTATTTTTGCTTCGCAGCGCTATTCAAAATGACAAATACCGGTCTACTTTCCAAACCTAAAATCATTCATCTGAGTAGTGCGCATCACGACCATGATGTCCGCATCTTTTTAAAAGAATGTAAATCACTTGCAGCAAATTTTCCTGAGCACGAAATTCATTTAGTATTGTCGGGAGTCAAGCCACGCATTGAAGATGGCGTGCACATTCATAGTGCCGGCCCACGTAGAGCATCCAAGTTTCAAAGAATGTATCATACTGTCAATCAAGTTTATAAAAAGGCCCTTGAACTCGACGGAATTTGTTATCACCTGCATGATCCCGAACTTTTACGCCTCTCTTTGAAGCTCAAAAGAAAAGGTAAAAAAGTCATTTATGACGCCCATGAAGATCTCCCGCGACAATTCATTGGTAATTCAAAACTACCTGCCAAGCAATTGCTCTCTGGCATCATTGAACGCATAGAAAATTACTTCGCAAAAAGAGTAGATGGCATTATAACAGCAACGCCATTTATTGCAGCTCGCTTCGAAAAAATCAATGCCAACACTATTGACATCAATAATTATCCGCTTGCTACTGAAATTGAAATGGTTGAAGGACCGACGCATTCAAAAGAGAATTACGTTTGTTACATCGGTGGCATTTGGCCTTCGAGGGGTCTTTTAACGCTGGTCGATGCCTTCGAAACGAGTGAGGTAAAATTGGCTTTGGCGGGAAAAATTGATCCTGCATTCAAAGCAATTTTACAACAGCGTCAAGGTTGGAAAAATGTACAAGAAATGGGCTTTATTGATCGGAACACCTCAGTAGCGCTTAAACAAAAAGCTATTGCAGGTATCGTTACTTTTCTTCCGCTGCCAAATCATGTCAATGCGCAACCCAACAAGATATTTGAATATATGTCTGCTGGTTTACCCGTCATCGGTTCTAATTTTCCATTATGGAAAGCCCTGATCGAAGACAATCATTGCGGGATCTGCGTTGATCCAGAAAATTCCAATGAAATTGCTCATGCCATTGCCTATTTAGTGGCTCACCCTGAAATAGCCCAACAGATGGGAGAAAATGGCAAAAAGATGGTCCAAAGTACCTATAATTGGACTGCCGAAGAAAAGCGATTGGTCGCATTTTATCAAAAGTCCTTGCCTCATGACCTTTGATAAAATTTATCAATATTCCTTTTTACTGCTATGTGCACTCTGGATTCCGTTTCCAAAACTAGGCGGTTTAGCTATTGCCCTATTTGCCGGCGTTGTTGTTTACGGCAGTATCAAGCAAAAACTTAAATTTCAACTGCACCCTATTTTTATTGGTTTTGTGGTGCTTTATGCTATTTATGCCCTTGCCATTTTAACAAGCCCGCAACTCAAACAAGACCTCCCACAATTAGAATACAAACTATCATTTGTCATATTTCCTGTTTTATTCAGTTTCAAACCTGAACAAGGCATTGAGCGCAAAAAGGTGCTCGATACCTTTACATGGGCTTGTGTTTTATTAGGTTTGCTTTATTGGGTCAATGCTATTTTGAGTTACATGTCAACAGGACAAACTCAAAACTTTCATTCATCATGGTTTGCCTACAACCATCACCCTAGTTATGCGGCCGCATTCTTTTCATTGGCCATCTTTTATTTAGTGCTCAATCTTAAAAACAAAAAAGGAATAAAGTTGGTCGTTTCAATTGGGCTGATCTTATTTTTTTCATGCCTCCACATACCGCTTGAAAGTCTTGCGGGTATACTGATGTTGGTCTGTATCTTTTGCTATTTTGTATTGAATTGGGCCTGGCACAATTTTCACAAAGCGCTATTTATGGCCATGATTTTACTCGGAATGCTTACCATTCGAGGATTACTCTTTTTGCAGCCAAGTCTTGAAGCAAATGTCAAGCATACCATTGCGCTCACCAAAGATTACATTTCAGACCCTCAGACTTTTATAGAAAATTGTCCACAAAAAATGTCTGGAAATCAGGCGAGGCTCATCTTATGGACTATTAGTGGCGAAATCATTGCCCAACATCCTTTTGGTGTCGGCATCAGTGGCCTAGACATCGAGCTATCAAAAAGACTTCACCACTTAGGCTTTCATGAAATAGCTGCCAAGCATTGGAATCCTCATAATCAATTTCTACAAATCACAGCCGAACTCGGTTGGTTTGCGCTGCTTTGGCTTATCGGTACCATTCTTTTACTGGCAAAACTTGCATGGCGAAGAAAAGACTTGATTTTTGGATTCATTATTGCCAGTTTTGTTTTAAATGCACTGTTTGAAAGTATGCTTCAGCGCCAGTCAGGCATTGTATTTTACTTATTATTTTTGAGTGCATTTATTGCGATTATCAACCCTCCAAAGCAAGTAAAAGCTTGAAATTAACTGTAGTCATTCCGTGTAGAAATGAGCGTCCTTTTATTCAGCAATGCATTGCTGCCATATATGACTGCGCCTTGCCCTCAGACTGTCAACTTCAAGTTTTTGTAGTAGATGGCATGAGTGACGACGGGACAAGAAATATCATTGAAGAATTGTGTACTCATTACCCTAACTTGCACCTAGTAGACAACCCAAAACAACTAACGCCATTTGCTTTTAACCTCGGTATCAATGCCGGAGGAAAAGTCGACTTCATACAAATTGTTGGCGCCAGACACATCCTCAGTAAAAATTATTTGATGGCTTGTCTAGAAAAACTACAAGCCGAGCCAATGATTTGGGGTGTCGGAGGGCAAATACTGAATGAATCTGTCAATAAAATAGGGCGGCGCATTTCAGCGGTGATGTCTTCAAGTTTTGGCGTAGGTATGGGGAATTTCAGAACGATGGTTACATCGGGTTACACGGATACCGTTACGAGCCCCATGTATCCGTATTGGGTTTTTGAAAAAATTGGGTTTTTCGATGAAACGCTGATTCGCAACCAAGATGACGACTTCAATTTTCGCATTACAGTAGCAGGCGGCAAACTCTTCCTGATCCACGACATCTCTTTAAAGTACTATGTAAGAGCAACCGTTGGCGGCCTCAGAAAACAGTATTTTCAATATGGTTATTGGAAAGTTTTTGTCAATCAAAAACACGGAAAAATGACAACCATCAGGCAGCTCTTCCCGCCTTTGTTTGTCTTCTATTTAGCTTCGCTCAGCCTTCTTTATATTTTGCCAACATTCTTGCAAATCATATACATCATCCCTCTAGGGCTCTATATCTTAGGCCTGATTTATTTTGGCATTCAAGTGAGTGGGCCAGCATTCTTTCAAACTACACTTTTATTTCCACTCATTCACTTGAGTTATGGCATGGGGTATATTCTTGGTATTTTTGACTTTCTAATCCTAAGAAAAAAACCAAGTGACAAACAAAAAGAACTCTCACGTTAACAATCTTATCTAAATGATCCCATTTTCACCTCCTAGAATTGATCAAGCTGTCATCGACGAAGTTACCGCAGCTTTGAAAAGCGGTTGGATCACTACTGGGCCACGTACCAAACAGTTTGAGAAAGAAATTAGTGCCTATTGTGGCGCCAAAACAACTATTGCTGTTAGTTCTTGGACAACCGGCATGGAAGTATTGCTGCGCTGGTGGGGAGTTGGGCCCGGCGATGAGGTCATTATTCCGGTCTATACCTATTGTGCGAGTGCTAACGTCGTCATTCATACTGGAGCAACTCCAGTTTTTGTAGAGATCAATGCCGCAGATTTTAATCTTTCAATTAATGCTGTTGCAGCAAAAATTACAAATAAGACCAAAGTAATTATGCCCGTAGACCTTGGTGGGTTCCCCTGCGATTACACGGCGCTTTATCAACTCATTGAAGAGAAAAAGCACTTGTTTGAACCCAATTCTGCTGAACAGGTGCAACTTGGACGCATTTTAATTGCAGCTGATGCCGCACATAGTTTTGGTGCTTCATACAATAACAAACGCATAGGTAGTATTGCCGACATTACCGTTTTTTCTTTTCATGCCGTAAAAAACCTCACCACCGCAGAAGGAGGCGCAATAAGTTTCAATCTTCCGGACAATTTTGACCACGAAGAAATCTACAAAACTTTTAACATCAAAATATTACATGGCCAATCTAAAGATGCCTTGGCAAAAACCCAAAAAGGCGCTTGGCGCTACGATGTTTTAGAACCAGGTTACAAATGCAACATGACTGATATTCAGGCAGCTATCGGCTTAATTGAACTGGAGCGCTACCAAGAAAATTTAGACCGACGCAAGGTTATTTTTGCCACCTACGATAAAGCATTTGACCCATTCGCATGGGCAATAACGCCAATTTATCAAACCGAACAAAAGCAAAGTTCTTACCACCTTTATCAACTGCGTATTCACGATTGTACTGAAGCACAACGCGATGCGATTATTCAAGAGATTTTTGAACACGACGTTGCGGTAAATGTCCATTTTCAGCCCTTGCCCCTGCTCACTGCCTATCAAAATTTAGGCTACAAAATGACTGATTTCCCACGGGCCTACACTCACTACTCCACTGAAATTTCGTTACCTGTATATTATGATCTCCATGATGAACAAGTACAAACCGTTATTAAAGCGGTCATTGCTTCAGTTGAAAAAATAATGGGCCATCTACATTGAATTGAAAACTTGAAGGTTAGATCAAAAATATTGCGAAACAAAAAATTTTACATGACTAAATTTTTTCTATTTCTCATTTTATTTCTGCTATTTCCTACTTTTTATAATGCCCAGGATTGGCCAATTAAAGGAACCCCTGCTTGGCCCAATGACAAAGACTTCAACGATACCTGTGAAGCCATTCCCTTTGGTGTTGACTTCGGCGTTTGTTCTATGGCACTTGGTTGGGCACTCACAGATTCAGGCTGCGTAGTGCTTTCAGGTTGTGGCTGGATTGGTAGTGACGGCATTGATTACACGAGTTCATTTTTTGGTTCATTAGATGCTTGCAATAGCGCTTGTCTTCAAGACACCGTTGTCATTTTAAGTTGCATTGATTCAGCATTGATCGACCTTCAAGTGTTGTGCCCAGACGTCATTGACCCCGTTTGCGGCTGCGATTCCATCACTTATCAAAATTCATATATCGCCACCAGTTATTATGGCGTCAGTTCATTTTATCCTGGCGAATGCATCACGAGTAAAGTGCAGGCAATGGCCACTAACCCAATTCTTGTTTATCCAAATCCGAGTAACGGCGTGTTTAGCTTGAAGCCCCTTCAATTGGAAAAAACACTTCGGTTTTATAATGTCTATGGCCAACTGGTTTTCTCCACCGAAGTACATGCCATCGAAATGAAAATTGACCTCGAACGGCTACCCAAAGGATGCTACTTATTCACAATTGACAACGGAATGAGTCAGAAATTACTGATAGAATAGACATTTAATTTCCAAAAAGCACCAGACTCCGTAGATCTACTGAAGCAACGCAGCGCGGTTCTGATGAACTTTGAAAAAATCAAGGTTCATTATGTTCATCAAAACTTACTCTAGCGCCGTTTTTGGCATCAGTGCCACCACCATTCAGGTCGAGGTCAATATCGATATCGGTATTAATTTTCATTTAGTTGGGCTTCCGGACGTTGCCGTACGCGAAAGCCACCAGCGCATTAAAGCCGCTTTTCGCAACAACAAACTCCATTTCCCTGGAAAGGAAGTCACGATCAACCTTTCACCTGCCGATATCCGCAAAGAAGGCTCTGTTTTTGACCTTCCCATTGCCATTGGAATTCTTGCCGTTACCAAACAAGTTAAAGATACGCGCCTCGCAGAACTGCTGTTGCTCGGTGAGCTCTCTCTCGATGGCAGCATTCAACGCACCAAAGGAATTTTAGCTATTGCCTTACAAGCCAAAGCTGAAGGTTTCAAAGGTCTTATTGTTCCAATAGAAAACGCCGCAGAGGCCGCAATAGTTGACGGTTTAGACATATTTGGCGTTCAAAATATACAAGAGGTCATTGACTTACTAAATGGCAAAGGATCGCTTCAAAAAACCCCAACGATCAAGCCCGAAGAATTCGAACAACTCGCTACCCAAACGGCATTAGACTTCGCCGAGGTAAAAGGCCAATTACACGTCAAGCGTGCCTTTGAAATTGCGGCAGCAGGCGCACATAATCTTATTTTGGTTGGGCCACCCGGCGCTGGCAAATCCATGCTAGCCAAAAGGCTGCCATCTATTTTGCCACCAATGTCCTTAAACGAAGCGCTAGAAACCACAAAAATTCATAGTGTTGCTGGTAAAAAACGCAGTACTGGAATTGTAACGCACCGGCCGTTCCGAAAACCCCATCATACCATTTCAGATATCGGCCTTATCGGCGGAGGTAGTTATCCGCAACCCGGAGAAATTTCTCTGGCCCACAACGGGGTTTTATTTTTAGATGAACTCCCGGAGTATAAAAGGCATGTATTAGAAGTCTTAAGACAACCCTTAGAAGACCGTTCCGTGAATATCTCAAGGGCCAGATTTTCGATAGATTATCCTGCTAATTTTATGTTAGTTGCGGCCATGAACCCCTGCCCGTGCGGGTTTCTAAACCATCCTGAAAAGGCATGCGGCTGCCATCCCAATGCTGTGCAGCGCTATCTCCAGCGCGTTTCTGGACCATTACTCGACCGCATCGATATGCATATTGAAGTGAGCCCAGTTAAATACACCGAACTCAACGAACGCAGCACAGCAGAGTGCAGTCAGGAAATTAGGCTGCGTATTTTAGCAGCCCGAAAAATTCAGCAAGAAAGGTACGCTGCACAAAGCGGTACCCATGCCAATGCTCAAATGAGCCGGCGCGAGGTGGAACAATACTGTAAACTCTGTACTGATGGGCAAAACATACTACAAATTGCCATGAAAAAATTAGGCTTATCGGCACGCGCATACGAGCGTATTTTAAAAGTGGCCAGAACAATCGCCGACCTTGACGGTGCCACACAAATTGCAACAGCTCATATTAGTGAGGCCATTCAGTATCGGAATTTGGACCGCGGCCATTAAATCAAAACAATTCCTTATCTTCGAGAACTCTTATTTGAATCAATGCTTAAACGTATACTCCTCTCGTTGCTCCTTCTGGTTTGCAATACTTTAGCTGCCCAAGACTACACCATTCGTGGCTTTCTACACGATGCTTCTAACGGAGAGCCAATTTCCGATGAACGCATCAAAGTACTAAAAGCCGACAGCACACCCGTAGCCGTTGCCTACTCTAACATTGCAGGGTTCTTTTCTATTCCAAAATTAGCCTATGGTAATTATATTCTAAAAATCGAAAAAGCCAAGTACGAACGTACATTCATCTCAGTGGAAATGACGCCCAATAAAAAAATATACGACGTTGGCTCCTGGTATTTAAATCCAAATACGCTCAATGTGCAAGATGTTCGGGTGAGCAATGAGGCAAAGGCTAAAAAACAGCAAATTGGCATGTCTGAAACAAAAATGGACAAACAAGCTGTAGAGCGTATCCCTATGTATGGTGCAGAAAGCGACATTGTAGGTGCCTTGAGTGTTACGCCAGGGGTTATTACCACTGGTGACCAAGGCGGGCAATTGTACGTGCGCGGTGGTACACCTATCCAAAATAAAACCTTACTAGATGGCATGACCATCTACAATCCTTTTCACTCCATCGGTTTTTATTCCATTTTTGAAACCGAACTCGTTAAATCAGTAGATATCTATACAGGCGGTTTTGAATCTAAATACGGAGGAAGGATCTCTTCTATCATGGACATCACCTACCGAGATGGTAACCGCAGCAAGTTTGCAGGTAAGATCTCCGCATCACCGTTCATGAGTAAGGCTGTTTTGGAGGGGCCCCTTGGTCCAAAAAGCAAGGACGGCTTGTCTTCGGGCTCCTATATGCTCACGGCTAAGCACTCCCTCTTAGATTACACGAGTAAGGCACTGTACCCGACAATCAATGATGGCAATGGCCTTCCTTTTAATTTTACAGATTTATACGGCAAAGTCACTTTCAACGGAGAAGGCGGTTCTAAAGTAAGTGTTTTTGGTTTTTCTAATCAAGATTCTGTCCATTACAACGTCGCGGACCTCGACTGGAACGCAGCAGGAGGCGGGCTCAATTTTACGCTCGTGCCCAGTAGCTCACCTATTTTTATCCGTGGCCATGTCAATGGCAGCAACTACGAAACCACCTTTGCAGAAATTGGTCAAGAACCGCGCTATTCAAAAATAGGTGGCTTTGACATGGGTTTTGACTTTACCTTTTTTCAAAAAAATGAAAGCGAGCTCAACTATGGTTTCAACCTAAGTGGTTTCAATACACAATTTATCACTTTTAATGAACTACAAAGAAAGATTGAAGCCAGCAATTTTACTACAGAAATTGGTACGTACATTAACTACCGCTTGGTGCTGCCTCGTTGGGTGTATCAAGGTGGTTTACGGATGCAATTGTACGCATCCCTCAATACCGTATCTATAGAGCCACGCTTTGGTGCCAAATACAATGCTACTGACAATCTTCGCTTCAAATTCTCGGGTGGGCGTTTTTCTCAAAACTTTACTTCTGCATCTTCTGATAAAGATGTTGTGAATTTATTCAACGGTCTTTTATCTGCACCAACCAATGTTCAGGACCAGTTTATCAATGAATTCCAACAAGTATCAGCAATTAAAAATGGTTTACAATACGCATGGCATGCAATTGCAGGGTTTGAATACGACCTCAATAAATATTGGAATATCAACATAGAAGCTTATTACAAATATTTTGACCAACTGAGCAATATCAATCAAAATAAACTATACACGGACATCGCTCAATTTGAGCTCATCGACGATGTTTTCAAAAAAGACTTCATTATTGAATCTGGACAATCTTATGGAGTTGATGCCCTTATCAAGTATGCCAAAGACCGCATTTTTCTGTGGGCAGTTTATTCTTTTGGTTACAATACCCGTTGGGACGGATTCGATACCTACTTCCCCGTATTTGACCGCCGCCACAATGTCAACCTTGTCGGATCCTATGCCTTTGGAAAAGAAAAGAAAACCGAGCTGAATGTCCGCTGGAATTTAGGCTCTGGCTTGCCATTTACGCCAACAGCTGGTTACTATCAGCTTGAAAACTTTGGCGAAGGGCTCACCACTGATTACGTTACCAACAATCCGAATAATGTGGCTACAATGCTTGGTAGCTTCAATTCTCAGCGCTTACCCTATTACCATCGCTTAGATATTACCGTAAAACACAGCATCATTACCAAGGATAAAAATGATTTAGAAATTGTCTTCGGAATCACCAATGTCTACAACCGCAACAACATATTTTATGTGAACCGCGTGACCAACGAAATCATATATCAATTCCCAGTTCTACCAAGTTTAGGCATCAGCTACAAATTCTAAGTAATGGCACATATTAGGGCTTTTGAAGCAATACGGCCGGTTCGCAGCAAAGTACATTTGGTTGCGACACGCCCTTATTATTCCTACAAGAAAAACGTACTCAAAGCTAAACTTGAAGACAATCCATATACATTTCTGCATATCATCAACCCTGAATTTGGAGCTCAAATCAAAACCAAACCAAATTCAAGAGCACGTTTTTTTCAGGTCAAACAAAAATTTGAACAATTCAAAGCAGCAGGTATTCTCGTCACTGATGAACAATCCCACCTTTATATATACCGACAATCAAAAGACGGCTTTGTAGTCTCCGGTTTTTTTGCAGGGGTGAGTGTAGATGATTACCTCACCGGGAAAATTAAAAAACACGAGCAAACCCTTACTGCCAGGGAAGATATTTTTACCAGTTATCTAGATGTTGTTGGTTTCAATGCGGAACCTGTATTGCTCACCTATGAAGGTCAGAAGCCCATTCAGGCTATACTCGATACCTATCTTTTAACGAGGCCAGAATATGAATTCACCACAACTGACCGCATTACGCATGAAGTATGGGTACTCAACCCAACAGACGCTGCATACATCTGTTCTGCTTTTGAAAAAGTGCCTGCATTGTATATTGCTGACGGCCATCACCGCTGTGCATCTTCGGCTCGTTACACACAACAATTGCGAGAAAAAGGAGAAAGCTATCCAACAGCTGCTAATTTCTTTCTTGGCTATTTAGTAGATGAAAACGACGTGCAAATTGCTGCTTTTCACCGCTTACTCAGATCGACCAACGGGCTAGACCTCAAAGGTCTCATTGCCATTTTATCCAATGAAGGCACCGTTGAAACCATGGCGTCTGCCTCGCTACCAGAAAAAAAACACGACATTCATATCTACATGGATAGTACTTGGCTTAAATTTAGACCTAATTTGCATTTTATTAATGACCAAGATCCTGTTGAACAACTCGATGCTTTTATCTTGTCTGATCTCATCCTTAAACCAATTTTTGGCATAACTGATCTCAAAACAACCGAGCAGCTCGAGTTCTTGCCCGGTATTGAACCCATCGAAAAAATTATCGAATACATCGATACAAAAGAATTTGAAGTTGCCTTCTTATTGCATCCAGCGCGTATCTCCGACATCAAAAAAGTGGCCGATGCAGGTATGAATATGCCGCCAAAATCAACTTGGGTAGAACCCAAACTCCGAAGTGGGCTCACCATCTATTCGCTAACTACATGATCCAAACACAACTCAAGCAAGTACAAGCGCAGCTTCCTGAGCACGTCGTGCTCATCGCCGTTTCCAAAACCAAACCAATCGCCGATCTTCAGGCTGCATACGATGCAGGGCAAAGGCACTTCGGTGAGAATAAAGTTCAAGAAATGGTAGAAAAAGCACAGCTACTCCCCAATGACATCCATTGGCATTTAATTGGACACCTCCAAACCAATAAGGTGAAGTATATGGCTGGTTTTGTGCACCTCATTCATGGTGTAGACTCCTTAAAACTTCTGATCGAAATTAATAAACAAGCTAAAAAAGTAAATAGAATCCAGGATATCTTACTGCAGTTTTATATCGCTCAGGAAGATACCAAATTTGGTCTTGATATCTCTGAAGCCCAAGAAATACTCAATTCAATCGAGTTTCAACAACTCAAGCACGTCAGGGTATGTGGAGTCATGGGTATGGCCAGTAATACCTCTAATGAAAAGCAAGTTGCGAGTGAATTTCGCAACCTAAAGCAAATTTTCGATGAACTCCAAACTAAATATTTCCCCAAGCAAGATGCCTTCAAGGAAATATCCATGGGCATGAGTGGAGATTACCAATTGGCTATCGCAAATGGCAGCACGATGGTAAGGGTTGGGAGTAAAATCTTTGGGGGGCGTTAAACGTCGAAGATTAATGAAGAAAAGACCTCTTTTCGAAGGTGTTTTTGCGCAAGTGCCTGGATTTCCTGTGAGGTGATTTTGTCGATAGCCTGATGCATCTCAGCGATCGTATCAATTTGTCCAAACGCCAACATGCTTTTACCCAGGCCTTGCATCAGACCTGAATTGACGTCCATACCCAACGCTAAATGCCCCTTATATTGACGTTTTGCTTGCAACAATTGACTCGCGCTCAGGGTTTTTTCTCTTAACTTGTCAAGTTCTTTATCTATTAAAGCGAGGGTTTTATTCACATTCTTGGGCTCTGATCCAAAGTAAATTTGCCAATAACCAGTATCGGCAAAAGTATGGTAATTTGCTTCTATAGTATAGGCATATCCATAGCGTTCCCTGACAGATAAATTAAGTCGGGAATTGAGGGCAGGTCCACCCAAAATATTGATGAGCAACGACATGGCAACGCGCTCGTCATCGTGGTAACTTGGTGCCAAACCACCCAAAACAGCATGAGCTTGGTAGTTGGCCTCCTTTACCACTTCGTTGAAGGGCGTTGTAAAGGTAAATGGCTGAGGTACCGAGCGCGCGGCTGTCAGTGGCATTTGCGAAAGTGCTGCCTCTAGTGCTGCCTTAAGCCTTGCAAGCGGAACATTACCTACAAATGAAACAACGAGGTTATCAGCCGTAAAATATTGTTGAACATACTGCTGAAGGTCTTGTTGCGTAAATGAAGAAACACTCTCTTTGGTGCCCAGTATATTTTGACCTAGTGGATGATTTTCAAAGAGTTTGGCGTCAAAATCATCAAATATTTTATCGGATGGAGAATCTAGATATGAGTTGATTTCATCGAGAATAACCTCCTTCTCTTTCTCGATTTCCTTTTCTGGAAACGTGGAATTGATGGAAATATCTGAAAGTAAATCTATAGCTCTTTGGGTATGTTCTTTAGAAAAAGAGGCATATAAGCACATTTCCTCTTTAGCGGTATAAGCGTTAAGTTCTCCACCAACCGCGTCAATCCTAGATAAGATGTGAAGTGCGTTTCGCTTTTGCGTTCCTTTGAACAAACAATGTTCTAAAAAATGCGCCAAACCAATTTGATTTGGCCCCTCGTGGCGTGAACCTGCAGCAAAGAAAAAGCCGAGGTGTGCTACTTGGCTCGGAACCTTTAAATATACAAGACGTGTGCCATTGGCTAGCACTTCACAGATGGGTTGGTAGGCCTTCATTATGGATTGAGGAGATTAGAATGCCATTCATTTAGGTTGCGCGTATAAACACGTCTTTCGTGCAATCGCGATGGTTGGCCTTGCCAGAATTCAAGTAAATGTGCATCTAGCGCATACCCCCCCCAATGTGGAGGACGAGGAACAATATCTGGAAATTGAGCATCATAGGATGCAAAGCGTTCGATTAATTCTTGCCGACTACTCAGTACTTCTGATTGTTGAGAAGCCCAAGCTCCGAGCTGACTTTCGCGCGGACGTGTTGCAAAATAAGCATCCGAAATGGCAGCATCGATAGGAGCAACACGACCTTCAATTCTTACTTGACGCATCATTTTTGGCCAAAAAAACAGCAGCGAAGCATTTGCATTTGCATGAAGATTTGTTCCTTTTTTCGATAGGTAATTCGTATAAAAAATAAACTGGTTGTCAAGTAGTTCTTTGAGGTAAAGTACCCGAGCACTTACTTGCAGCTCCGTGTTGCAAGTACTTAACGTACAGGCATTGGCCTCGATTTCTTGGGCGTTGACTGCTGCGTCGAACCATTCTGAAAATGCGGCAAAAGGATCGGTAGATAGTAGATTGATAGCCGACGGAAGGTCGAAGTCTGCGTGATTTTCTCTATATGACTGAAGCCACTCGCTCATTATTAGACTGATTCGGTTTCATCTGAAATTTCGGAATCGTCGAGAAAGACGTCTTCGTCGGTATCGGTACCGGATGCAGAAAAGACTTGGCGAAGAGGTGTATGTGTTGTTTCTTCTTCAAATTTTGAGGCCTTTTGCACAGGAGACTGCACGTCTTCTTCACGATAAGGGAAGATTTCGACTATTGGAGAAGCCGTAATTGACACCACATTGAAGTCAATCATGAGTGTGGCAAGACTTTCTTCAATGCGCTCATAGGCCTCTTTGACCTGAGCTGCACTCACCAAGAAGTTTTGAGAGATGGTCTTGGCTTTTTCACCGTCTTCGTCTATGCGGTCATAGGTAACCTTGCACTTGAACCATTGTTCTGCATCGTCGTATTGGAAGATATCGTGGAGATCAGTACGGGCAATGCCTGTGACTTGAAATTCTCCGCGAATGCTCGATCCTAATTCTTCGTAGATGCGCGCCTCGGCGTCAGTGAAGGTCATGGCGGCAAGTAAATAAGGCTCAGAAACCCTTTTAAATGTGCCGTTTTCTAATTGTTTTGTATACTTGACCTTGACGGTAAACCAACTGTTCATGCGAATAAATTTAATTCAATTTCATTTTTGTAAATATCTGCTAATTCTTCTCGTTTTCTGATCAAATGTAACTCACCCTGATGAAAAAGTACTTCAGCAGGACGTAAACGGGCATTGTAATTATTTGACATACTGTATGCATAGGCGCCGGCATTTTGAATGCAAAGAACATCCCCTTCCTGAACTTCATTGATTAAACGATCATGACCAAGGGTATCGCTTTCACAAATATATCCTACAACACTATAAAGTTTTTGAGGACCTGATTCATTCGATAAATTACGGATGTGGTGATACGCATTATAAAACATGGGTCTAATAAGGTGGTTTTGCCCACTATCAACACCAATAAATACAGTTGAGGTAGTTTGTTTGATGAGATTTGCACGAACAAGCAAATTACCTGATTCGCTTACTAAAAACTTTCCAGGTTCAAACCATAATGCCAATTCTTTTCCATAGGCTGAACAAAAATCATTGAAGGCTGAACTAATTTTTATGCCTATATCCTCGATATCTGAAACAATATCACCCTCCTTGTACGCCACCTTAAAACCACTTCCAAAATCCATAAATGTGAGATCAGGGAAGTGAGCCGCTGCATCAAACAGTAAATTTGCGCCCTGAATAAAAACCTCTGGATTGATGATATCGCTCCCTGTGTGCATGTGCAAACCATTTACATGGATTCCATAATGCTTCATTATTCTTTCAATATGTTTAATCTGGTGGATAGAAATACCAAATTTCGAATCGATATGACCTACAGAAATATGATGGCTTCCTCCTGCGGTGATGTGTGGGTTGATTCGTATACAGCATGGCACAGTAGACCCATAGGTTGCACCAAATTTCTCAAGTAAAGGTAGATTATCAATATTAACATGCACACCAAGTTCTACAGCCTCTTGAAATTCATCGAATGATATACCGTTAGGCGTAAACATGATTTGTTCAGGGCTAAATCCGGCACGTAGCCCAAGATGAACTTCTTGAATCGAAACGGCATCCAGACCAGCACCTTCTGCTTTGAGTAACTGTAAAATATTAATATTATTCAAAGCCTTCAAAGCATAGTGTAACTTTAACTTAGGTACTTGAAATGCACTATTCAAACGTTTGAATTGAGCCCGTATTTTATCAGCATCGTAAATAAATAATGGGGTTCCGAATGAATTAGCCGCGTCTAAAAGTTGAGAATTGGTAATCATGGTGCAAAGATACAACGCTTTTGGCAGAAGATTGCTACTTCATGAAGCCAAAAGGCAATAAGTCTTTACAAGCATTTAAAATAAAAATTCGGGCGTCATTTTGTACCAATAATACACGGATGGGACGAGACTGCCTTGCCTCACTTTCTAGCATCACTTGTCGACAAGAACCACAAGGAGAAACCGCATTTTCTGGGGCAATTAAATCGCCTTGAACCACAATACAAATTGTTTCAATAGCTACATTTGGATGGTTGGCACCGGCATAAAACAATGCAACTCTTTCGGCGCATAATCCTGACGGATAAGCAATGTTCTCTTGATTATTTCCTTCAATAATTTGTCCATTCTCCAAACGCAATGCAGCACCTACCTGAAAGCGCGAATAAGGCGCATATGCCCGTGACCTTGCTGCTTTGGCAGCACTAACTAATTGTTGGTCAGCTGCATGAAGCTCTGATTCAGCCGAAACTATATTGTATTGAAGTGTAAACTCTTGATTCATAGGGGCATTTATACGCAGCATCGGTTATTTTGTTTCGAGTAATTTATTTATTTCAAAGGGTGAAAAAACTCGCTTTTTTCGGTAAATTCGCGTTTTTACATCTAATGGAAGCAGACAAATCAAAAGCATCGTATGGCGTAGGCATGAGCATCGCTGAAAGTTTAACCCAACAAGACCTCAACACACTAGATCTCGAGCAGTTGTTGGCCGGTATGCGTGTCATATTTAATGGAGAAACACCCGCCATTACACCTGAAGAAGCGAACCTTCATATCCAACGTTTTCTAGACGCTCAAAAACAAATGAAATACGAGGTTGTAAAAGGTGCTGGTGAAGCATTTTTGAAGACAAACGCACTTCGTCCGGAAGTCCAAACCACGGAAAGTGGTTTACAATACGAAATATTGACCCCAGGAACAGGAGCACAACCTGGTCCAACTAGCCAAGTAACGGTGCACTACCACGGAACCCTCATCGATGGAACGGTCTTCGACAGCTCAATTGAAAGAGGTACGCCTGCCACATTTGGAGTTAGCCAAGTCATACGCGGCTGGACAGAAGCCCTACAACTTATGTCCGAAGGAGCAAAATACCGCTTGGCCATTCCACAAGAATTGGCTTACGGAGCCAACCCTCATCCAGGTGGCGCTATACAACCTTATGCAGCACTCATTTTTGATGTCGAACTTATTTCTATCGCCTAAACCCAGCACCCTATGAAATTTCTAGCCCTTTTTGCCTTGACTATTACCTTGTTCGCTTGCGGCAACGAGGTAGTTACCTTTAAAACTGATAAAGAACGCTATTCTTATTTGTTAGGTGTTGAAATCGCCAAACCGTTCATCACGCAAGCACCATTTACCAAAATGGATAAAGAAAAAATGATTGAAGGTTTTGAAAACCCTGTCAAAGAAGCTGAGCTTCAAAAATACTACAAGGAACTCGAATTGTTACTAGGTCAAGACGGCCAAAGTTTCAATGAAAAATACCTAGCGCAAGGATCACTTGCTGTTGGTAAAATCAACCGCGAACGCTTTGATCACTATTTTGAAGAGCTCGATGCCAAGTCGCTCATCAATAGTGATTTTGTCAAGAAAGGCTTTGCCGACGGTCTAAATAAAAAAGACACTGAAGCGCTCAAAGGTCTAGACCGCAAAAAAATTATGGCAGGTTTTGAAGCGCTCATGAATAAAAAATACTTAAAAATCACCGAAGCTTACAAAGCCGAAGGTGAAGCCTTTATGACGGCAAATAAGAAAAAGGAAGGTATGATAACAACCGCTAGTGGCTTACAATACACCGTAATCAAAGAAGGCAAAGGTCCAAAGCCTAAACTTGATTCACGCGTAAAAATGAGCTACATCGGCATGAACACCGACGGAAGTATTTTTGATCAATCTCCAGCGGGCGACGGCGTAAGCTTCGGGCTCACCGAAGTAATTCCAGGCTGGACCGAAGCATTGCAACTCATGAGTGTTGGTAGTAAAATCCGCTTATTTGTTCCTCAAGAATTGGGTTATGCTGGCAACCCACCCCAAGGAGCTAACATTAAACCTTATGCTCCTCTTATTTTTGAAATGGAACTCTTGGAAATAGAAAAGGCAAGCGCGCCAAATACTAGCATGCCACAGCCCATTCAAAAACCATAAAATTTCTTACCTTAGACCATGCGCTTTTCTAAAATCATCTCCCTATTTTTCGCAGGTTCTTTTTTATTTAGTTCCTGTGAAGAAGACATTATTCTCGATGGCGACTTCGTAGAAACAGCCGTTGTCTACGGCCTGCTCGATCAAGCCGACTCTATTCACTTTATCAAAATAACACGTGCCTTTATTGGCCCAGGCTCTGCTTTAGATATCGCACAAATACCAGATTCAAGTTACTTTGATCAGGTAGAAGCTACTGTTAGTGAAGTAGTGAATGGTCAGGTGACGCGCACATGGGCTCTTCAAGACTCTACCGTTCAAGACAAAGACACCAATGGCCTATTCTACGGTCCTTATCAAAAAGTCTTTTACTTCAAAACATTACCTACCGGTCCTTTAGAAGCTATTCAAACCTCACCCAACCCACAGTTGAGTTCGCTGATCCCGACGGCTACTTATCGGTTCAAAGCCATCATCAATGGAGGTGAATTTGAAGTAAGTGGAGAAACCGAACTTGTTCGAGGCATGACTTCCCCTGCTGCCTCTCAAAATTTTACCTTCAAATTTGCCGACGATCCAGGAGAATACATCTCCACAGGTATTGCCATTTCCAATACAGGTAATTCTTACATTACCAGTGCGCATTTAGACGTTCTCTTTAACGAACATATTGGCACCACAGTTGCTGAAAAATCTTTTCGCTGGAAACTTGGAGAGGCGGCAGTTGAACCTTTTTCTACGCGTACTTTTTCAGCTATCGGACGCACCTTTTACGACCTTGTCAAAACCAATATCACCAACAACCCTAGCATAGATAAACGCACCTTTAAAGCAATGCGTGTTATCCTCACTGGTGGAGCCGAAGATCTTTACAATTACATGAGCGTTAATTCGCCAAGTTCAAGTCTTGCTCAAAGTAAACCAACTTACACCAACCTCAGCGTCACCAATGGAAAAAGAGTAGTAGGCATCTTCTCTTCTCGTCAAACCGTCACTTACTACAAACCATTTTATACATCACCACAACAAGCCTACATTAGAGCAATAGACAAAAAATCTACCCGTGAACTATGCAGCGGGCCAATTACCGGTTTCTTATTCTTTTGCTCCAATCATCCTGGCGATAACGTTGTTGGGCAAGAGGAGTCCTTTGCTTGTAACTAAATGACTGAGCGCCAGACACTCTTTGCCGATGTCTTGCTGCCAGTCCCGATGCGGCAGGTTTTCACCTACCGTGTTCCATTCGAATTCAATGCTCAAATGCGCAGTGGTTTGCGTGTGCTGGTGCCATTCGGAAAAAACAAACTCCTGACCGGATTGGTGACGAACATCCATTCCGATGTACCGCAAAACTACCAAGCGAAATACATCGATACTATACTCGATGAACTGCCAATTGTGACGGGCAAACAACTCGCCTTCTGGGACTGGATCAGCACCTATTATATGGCGCCAATTGGAGATGTCATGAATGCCGCCTTGCCGGCTAATTTCAAACTAGCCAGCGAATCTAAATTTTGTTTACATCCAGACGCGCCTCTGCAAAGACCCGAACTTAGTGTGCGAGCCAAAGAAATTCTAGATCTCCTAGAAATTCAGGCACAAATGAGCACAAAAGAAATCGCTGAGCGCTTGGGTATCAAAACCATCCAACCCTACCTTAAAAAGCTCATCGAGCTTAAAATGATTGCAGGTGCTGAGGAAGTGCAGGAGCGCTACACCCCCAAAACACAGCTCTTCATTTTTTTACATCCAGACTTTCAGCAAGAAGAACAACTCAGTAGTTTTTTGAATACTTTGGAACGCAAAGCACGTGCTGAGAAGCAACTACAGGCCATGCTCCGCTTTATCCAGTTGGCCACTGAAGCAGGAGGCTTGGCTGCTCCGGTATCTAAAACCCTTTTGCTTAAACATGAAGTAAGTTCATCTGCACTTGCTACCCTTGAAAAGCAAGGTGTGTTGCTCATCGAGCGATTACAAGTGGATCGCCATACCAGCACAGGAGAAGGAAAGGGTGCATTTAAACAACTTACAGACGTTCAGCAAGTTGCGCTTCAACAAATCGAAACAGGCTTTCAAACCAAAGATGTTTGTCTTTTTTATGGTGTTACCGGTTCTGGAAAAACCGAAATTTATGTCCAATTAATCCAGCAATATCTAGACCTTGGTAAACAAGTTTTATTCTTGATTCCTGAAATTGCACTCACCTCACAACTTATTGGGCGTTTACAACACTATTTTGGAGAGCTCGTTGGCGTCTATCACAGCCGTTTCAATCAGAACGAACGCATAGAAATCTGGAACCACGTATTAGCCAATGACCCCAAGAAATTTAGGATCATTGTAGGTGCCCGAAGTTCTGTTTTCCTACCATTTACCGACCTCGGTTTGGTCATTGTAGACGAAGAACACGAATCTTCATTTAAGCAATATGACCCCTCACCGCGCTACAACGCCCGCGATGCCTCTATTGTGCTCGCTCATTTACACAGCTCAAAAGTACTCTTGGGTTCAGCAACGCCGTCTATTGAGTCTTATACCAATGCTAAACAAGGAAAATACCATCTGGTACAACTTGCAGAACGCTATAAAGGCCTCAAATTACCACTCATGCTTTGTGCTGACCTCAAAAGAGAAAAGCGGCTTAAAAACATGCAATCGCATTTCTCTAGTCTATTACTAGAAGAAATCAAACTTGCACTCGCAAAAAAAGAACAAATCATTCTATTCCAAAATAGACGTGGTTATACCCCTATTTGGTCGTGTGAAGTATGCGCTTGGACACCACGCTGCCAACATTGTGACGTCAGCCTGACTTACCACAAGCTCAGCAATATGCTCAAGTGCCATTATTGCAGCTATACAACGCCGCCTATCGGCTCTTGCACCAATTGTGGTAGCAACCGCTTGCGCATGATTGGTTTTGGAACAGAAAAAATTGAAGACGAACTTCAACTGCTCTTTCCAAATGCCGTTTTTAAACGCATGGACCTCGATAGCACACGCTCCAAAAATGCCTATGAAGAAATCATTGACAACTTCTCACAACGGCGCATTGACGTCTTAATTGGCACCCAAATGGTGACCAAAGGTCTGGATTTTGATCATGTCTCTTTAGTAGGTATTTTAGATGCCGACATGTTGCTCAACCGCCCCGACTTCAGGGCCTACGAACGTGCTTTTCAACTGATGTCTCAGGTGGCAGGCCGAGCTGGGCGCAAAGAAAAACAAGGAAAGGTGGTCATACAAAGTGCGCAGGCAGAACACTGGGTACTCGAACGCGTCATGGCACATGATTTTATCGGCTTTTACGAAGTAGAAATTGAAGAACGCGAGCGCTTTTTTTATCCGCCCTACTACAAAATTGTTCAACTCACGCTCAAACATGAAAAAGAAGAGGTGGTCAATGAGGGTGCAGTATTTTTAGCGAATCAGCTGCGCGACGTCTTTAAAGAACGCGTACTAGGGCCTGAGTTCCCGATCATCAAGCGCATTCAAAATAAATTCCTCAAAGAAATTAAACTCAAGATTGAACGCGGCGCTCCCGACAAAAAAGTAAAAGCCCGCATCTTACAAGATATCGATTCATTTTATCAAAATGTAAGGTTCAAAGGAATTAAGATCAGCATTGACGTGGATCCGATGTAAAACAAAAAAGGAACCTTTCGGTTCCTTTTGATATTTATCCTAAGTAGCTTTTCAGCACTTTATTTTTATTGGTGTGTTTGAGGCGGCGAATGGCCTTCTCTTTGATTTGACGCACGCGCTCACGGGTAAGTTCGAATTTATCACCGATTTCTTCTAAAGACAGCGGTGCTTTACCCTCAAGACCGTAGAACATGCTAATAACTTCGCTTTCACGCGGAGTTAAGCTCGTAAGTGAACGGCGGATATCCGAACGCAAAGATTCTAGGGTAAGGTTAGCCTCAGGACCAGGAAGAGAGTCGCCTTGCATAACGTCGTACATGGTAGACGTGGATTCGTCTCCTTCTATCAAAGGTGCATCCATAGAAATATGACGTCCGTTTTGAGAAAGCGTTTGCTTTACTTCTTCTGGCGTGACATTCAAAAACTCAGCAAGTTCGTCTGCGGATGGCGGACGCTCAAATTTTTGCTCGAGTTCTGAGTAAGCACGGTTGATTTTATTGATGTTTCCAATTTTGTTCAAAGGTAGACGCACGATACGCGCTTGCTCTGCCAATGCCTGAAGAATCGACTGTCGAATCCACCAAACGGCATAAGAAATGAACTTAAAACCTCTGGTTTCGTCAAAACGTTCTGCGGCTTTAATTAGACCTAAGTTGCCTTCGTTGATCAAATCTGGCAATGCCAAACCTTGGTTTTGGTACTGTTTTGCTACGGATACTACAAAACGAAGATTGGCTTTGGTTAGGCGTTCGAGCGCAAGGCGATCTCCTGCTTTGATTTTTCGTGCGAGCTCTACCTCTTCATCAGCGGTAATGAGATCAACCCGACCAATTTCTTGTAAGTACTTGTCTAAAGATGCGGTCTCTCTGTTGGTGACCTGTTTTGCGATTTTTAACTGCCTCATATTTTTTAATTGCTATGCCTTGTACTGATAAATTGCAGAAAGGTTCGACTTGAACGCATTTTTTTTTCGAGCGTTACAAAGATTTGAGCAAAAGCCCCTTTCTACTGTATATTTTACGGATACTGATGAAGATTTTTGGCAAGCTGTCTAGGAAAAAAGCTGCACTTGAACCGCATACTATACCTTGAACCCTTGAAGTTGCGTTTGGTTCATATGGATTCAATTATAAATAATAGATATTGTAAAGAATGTGGAGTGCCACTCAAAGGACGCCGCGATCAAAAATATTGTGCTGACCAATGCCGCAATCAGTTCAATAATAGAAAATACGCGAAAAAATTGGCGCAACAACGTCAGATCAATCGAATACTACTGCAAAATCAGCAAATTTTAGCAAAATGCTACCTCATTGAAAAGAGAAGAAAAATTTTAGCACTCGACCTGAAGGCAAAGGGTTATCATTTCGATTTTCATACCCACCACAAACAAGCTAAAAATGGACAGCTCTACTTCTTTTGTTATGATTTTGGTTACCTTCGGTTGTCAGAAAATCAGTTGTTATTAGTCCATAACGCTTGTTGAAAAAAATGGAAATCGAACGCTATATATACATCGGTGCTGAAGGCCGCCAAAGTTTATATGAATGGAGTACAAATGTACAGCATCAAGAACTGATTGTTTTTGTGCACGGATTCATGGGATTCATGGACTGGGGAGCTTGGCCTCTCGTACAAAACTTTTTTACCAAAAAGGGTTACGATTTTTGCCGCTTTAACCTTTCTCATAATGGTGGCACGCCTACTGATCCAATTGATTTTCCTGATACAGCAGCTTTCGGAAAAAATACCTATTCAAAAGAGACATTCGATATTTCCTCCCTTTTGGATCATCTTGAAACACAGCATCGGACCTATCAAAAGATACATCTGATAGGACATTCTAGAGGTGGTGGCATGGCAATTTTGGCTGCACAACAATGGAAGCAAAAGAGCCCCCTCGGACAGGTATGCACCTGGGCTGGTATTTGCGATATCGAACGGCGTTTTGCTCAAGGGCAAGATCTCAAAAAATGGGAAAAATCAGGAGTTCGATACGTAAAAAATAGCCGGACCTTGCAAGATCTACCTCAGTTCTTTGAATTATATGCAAATTTTGAAAGGAATCGGCATAGACTTGATATCAAAGCAGCAGCGAAAGACATCGCTAAACACCTTCATATTTTTCACGGAGACCAAGATGCTTCTGTACCTATTTCAGAAGCCTATGAATTACAAGAGGTGTCAGGTGTAAAGGTCATCGAAATACATGGGGCTGATCATGTGTTTGGCGCAAGCCATCCTTGGAACAAACCTACACTGCCTCCGCTTCTCAAAGAATTATGTCAGCAGACTTTGAAATGTTTATAAACGAAAATAGCCAGTAAAACTACTGGCTATTTTTTAAAGGGAGGAAGACGGGTCTCGAACCCGCGACCTTCGGAACCACAATCCGACGCTCTAACCAACTGAGCTACAACCTCCATTTTGGTGGGTGCAAATATACAAAATCTTCTTGAATTGATAAAATCCATTTTTTTGAGTATGCAATTTTTATATGTGTATTTTTGCGTCCAATATTTGTTCATTCCATTATGACAGCGATTCATTCAAGCATTCTTGCACAAGCTATTCCTTACGACGCTTACCTGCAGTTATCTGCACTCCTCGTCAAAGAAGAACGGACCAGCGGGCCAAATCAGTCTGAAGCATACGTATATTATACCAAGCTAAATGTCCAGCGAATGAAACGCTTGAATAAGACAATTGAAGTCCCTGCAAACGTCATCGAACTTTTAAAAGAAAAAGCGGCAAACTGGACCTGGGTGATTCTAACAGAACCTTGGTGTGGAGATGCAGCACAATGCGTTCCGGTAATTGAAAAACTGGCCTTAAGTGCCGGCAATATTCAAACGCTATATTTGCTACGCGACGAACACCCTGAAGTAATGGATGCTTATTTAACCAATGGCGGACGATCTATACCCAAATTAATTTGCCTCGATAAAACTGGAAAAGAGCTATTTACTTGGGGGCCAAGACCAGCGGTTATTCAAGAGGTCATGAACCGACTCAAGGCAGAGGGTATTACTGAAATTGCTACCATTGTTGAGCAAATCCAAAAGGCATATAACGAAGACAAACAAGCTGGCATTTATAATGAATTTGAATGCCTACTCAACGAAATGTAATCGAGGTTTTAAAGCGTTCCGCGGTTTTCTTGCTCGCGTTCGATCGCCTCAAACAAAGCCTTGAAATTACCCTTCCCGAAAGACTGCGCTCCTTTTCTTTGAATGATTTCAAAGAACATAGTTGGGCGGTCAACGACAGGCTTGGTAAATAATTGTAACAAGTAGCCTTCTTCGTCGCGGTCAATAAGAATTCCATGAGACTTCAGAAGTTCCACATCTTCGTCTATAGCGCCTACACGTTCTAAAAGGTCATCATAATAAGTTTCTGGGACATATAAGAACTCAACTCCGCGGTCGCGCATGGCTGATACCGTAGTCACGATATCGTCGGTGGCTACGGCAATGTGTTGTACACCTGGGCCGTTATAAAAATCGATGTATTCTTCGATTTGCGATTTCTTCTTGCCTTCAGCTGGTTCATTGATCGGGAATTTAATTCGGCCATTTCCATTTGACATGACTTTAGACATCAGCGCAGTGTAGTCTGTGGAAATATCTTTATCGTCGAAAGAAACAATTTGAGCAAAGCCCATCACCTTTCCATAAAACTCGACCCAATCGTTCATTTCGTTCCAACCTACGTTGCCCACCATATGGTCGATAAATTTAAGCCCAACAGGTGCTGGGTTGTAATGTGAATCCCATTTTTTGTAGCCAGGTAAAAATGTACCATTGTATTGCCCGCGTTCCACAAATATATGAACGGTCTCGCCGTAGGTGTAAATACCCGAACGTACGACCCAACCGTTTGCATCTTCTTCGCGCGTGGGTTTCATGTAAGGTTTTGCTCCGCGCTTCGTGGTTTCTTCGTAAGCTTTGGTGGCGTCTTCTACCCATAATGCCACAACCTTAACGCCATCGCCGTGCTTGTCAATATGCGCATTGAGTTCGCCTCCTTCGGTAAGCGGGGTAGTAAGTACCAAACGAATTTTGTCTTGCTTCAAAACATAAGACACGCGGTCTTTCATTCCTGTTTCTAGCCCAGCGTAAGCCTCGGACTGAAAGCCAAAAGCTGTTTTATAAAAGTGCGCACTTTGTTTGGCATTACCGACGTACAATTCAACGTAGTCAGTACCCAAAAGTGGAAGGAAGTCTTCGGCGTCATGGAATATTTTTTCAAGACTGTAATTGTAGTTTTGAATATCTTTTAAGTTTTTGATTTCTTCCATTTTGTTGATTTTCGTCAAAATTAGGGAATATACACGAGTTAGTGCTGCCAAGAAAACATGTAGTCTGGCAATTCCATCTCTAAAGCGCGTTTGGTAAGGGAGAGTGGCTTGAAGGTATCGACCATAACCGCCAATTCTTCCGTTTCTTTTTTGCCAATACTGCGTTCGTAAGTTCCGGGATGCGGGCCGTGCGGAATTCCTGCTGGATGCAGGGTAATCTGACCTTTTTCGATGTTATTGCGACTCATGAAATCACCGTCTACATAATACAACACCTCGTCTGAATCAATATTGGAATGATTGTAAGGAGCCGGGATGGAATCTGGGTGGTAGTCGTAAAGTCGAGGCACAAATGAACAAACCACAAAAGCTGAAGTTTCAAAAGTTTGGTGCACAGGCGGCGGTTGATGCACTCTGCCAGTAATGGGTTCAAAATCGTGAATAGAAAAAGCATAAGGATAGTTATAGCCATCCCAACCCACGACGTTAAACGGATGATGTGCGTAGGTGTAGTCATAGAGCACATCTTGTTTTTTAATGCGAATTAAAAAATCTCCTTCCTCGCGGTGCGTTTCGAGTTCGGATGGAGTTCGGATGTCGCGCTCACAAAATGGGGAGTGTTCGAGTAACTGACCAAACCAATTTCGGTAGCGCTTGGGTGTATAAACTGGATGAAAAGACTGAATAATAAATAAACGATTATTGGCATCATTGAATTCGAGCTGGTAAATCATGCCCCGAGGAATGACGAGGTAGTCACCGTAAGAAAAGTCAATATTGCCCATTTGCGTGCGCAATTTACCTGAACCTTTGTGAATAAAAATGATTTCATCGGCATCGGCATTCTTATAGAAATAGTCTTTCATGCTTTCTGAAGGCGCAGCGAGTTCTAGGTATACATCAGAATTGACCAAAACAGGAACCCTACTCTCCACATAATCTGAGGCAGGCTTGAGGTCGAATCCTCTAAAACTGCGCATCAGCATGTTTTTTTGAATACCAATTTCCGGAGCAATGTTGGTTTGGGCACCAACGGATTTCACAACGGTGGGTGGTTGTACGTGGTACAAGAGCGCCGACATTCCATCAAATCCAATAGTTCCAAAGAGTTGCTCATGATAGAGAGACCCATCTGGCTGACGAAAAACAGTGTGTCGCTTGTGAGGAATGGCCCCGAGTTTATGGTAAAATGGCATGATTTTTCAGTTTATTAGTCCAAAACTAATCCATTAGAAGGATTCGACAAATGATTTTGGTCAGTTTTGTTACTTTTGTTTCAACATCAAATCATCACAATGTCAAAAATATTGGTACTTGGTTCATGTGGCCAAATCGGAACCGAACTCGTTTTAGCACTCCGCGAAAAGTTTGGAAACCAAACGGTGATAGCCGCTGACCTCAAAGAAGCGTGTCCGGCTATTCTGAATAACGGGCCTTATGTTCAACTAGACGCCCTCGATAAGGAAGGCGTTCGCTCTTACATTATCGGTGAAAATATCAAAGAAGTTTACTTATTAGCAGCGCTGCTTTCCGCCACAGCTGAGAAAAATCCCGAATTTGCTTGGCGCTTAAACATGGAAGGATTATTTACCATCCTAGACTTGGCTAAAGAAGGGCAACTCCAAAAAATATTCTGGCCGAGTTCTATCGCCGTATTTGGGCCAACAACACCTGCCAATCAGACGCCACAACATACGGTCATGGAACCCACAACCGTCTATGGCATTTCAAAACAAGCTGGTGAGCGGTGGTGCGAATATTACTACAACAAATTTGGCGTGGACGTGCGCAGTATTCGCTACCCTGGCCTGATCTCTTACAAGAGTTTGCCTGGCGGCGGAACCACTGATTATGCGGTTGATATTTTCTACAAGGCTAAATCAGAAGGAAAATTCACTTCTTTTTTAAATGCCGATACTGCACTACCCATGATGTTTATTGATGATGCGATTAGGGCTACCATCGAACTTATGGAAGCGCCATCTGAACAAGTAAAAATCAGATCGGCCTATAACCTTGCGGGCTGCAGCTTTACACCCGCTGAACTAGCAGCTGAAATTCAAACAATCCTTCCAGATTTTAATATCGACTACGCGCCTGACTTCAGACAAACGATTGCCGACAGCTGGCCAAACTCCATTGACGATAGCGCTGCTGCAAACGATTGGGGATGGAAAGCTCATTTTGATACCAAAGCTATGGTTGAAGTGATGCTCGAAAACATTCAATAGATTTCTTCTATAGCTATCATAGAAAAAAATTATATATTTTGTTTAAGTTTTTTCATGTTTAGTTAAACAAATAATGTTTAACTTTATATCGTAATTGTTAAACAAAATATTTCAACATGTCTACAATCGAATTCAACGAAGCACTAATTGGACTAGAAAATAATTTACAATCGTTTGCATTGTCTTTCACAAGAAACCGTGAAGATGCAAGGGATTTAACTCAAGAAACCATGCTGAAAGCGATTACTTATCGCAACTATTACACGCCCCAGACCAATTTCAAAGCCTGGGTTTTCACAATTATGCGTAACTTGTTCATCAATCAGTATCGCAGAAGAGTAAAATCGGGTGCCATTTTCGATCACAGTAAAGAAGTTTTCTTGATCGGAAACATCCATAGCCACGAAGACAGCGCTATTGAGAAAATTGGTGTTAAAGACATCAACAAACAAATAAACTTATTAGGAGAGGAATATCAAACCCCTTTTGAAATGCATTTTCAAGGATTCAAATACAAAGAGATCGCAGACAAACTAGGTATTCCAATCGGAACCGTGAAAAGCCGGATTTTCATTGCAAGAAAAAAGCTAATGGAGGCGCTACCGGAATTCGCATTTTCGGCAAATTAATTTATGACAAAAAAAGTACACGTAATTGGCTCGGGAATTTCGAGCCTCTCAGTCGCTTCATTTTTAGGAAAATCAGGTTACGAAGTTCAAATTTTCGAAAAGAACAGTACCATCGGCGGGCGTGCTCGTCAGTTCGAAACCGCAGGTTTTACTTTTGACATGGGGCCATCTTGGTATTGGATGCCAGATGTCTTCGAAAAGTTTTATCAACAATTTGGCTACACCGCAGCTGATTTTTATGAGCTCAAACGCTTAGATCCTTCTTACCGCGTTTATTGGCCCGATCATTCTTACACCAATGTTCCGGCCAACATGTCCCAAATAGAAGAGTGGTTTGAATCTCTTGAGCCAGGTAGTGCCAAAAGTTTAAAAGCCTTTTTAAAAGACGCTGCATACAAATACAAAGTAGGAATGGAAGATTTGGTGTACAAACCAAGCTTGAGCCTCACTGAATTTATAGACAGCAGAGTACTTGGAGGCTTATTCAAGATGCATCTCTTCTCTTCGTTTTCCTCTTTTATTCGTAAATACTTTAAACATCCCAAAATTTTATCACTCCTAGAGTTTCCTGTCTTATTTTTGGGAGCCATGCCCAATGAAACGCCAGCACTCTACTCCTTGATGAACTATGCAGACATCCAGCTCGGAACCTGGTATCCAATGAAGGGCATGCACGAATTTATCAAGGCCTTTGCACATATTGCCCAAGAGCAGGGTGTTCAAATTCAGACCTCTGCCAATGTAGAACGCATTGTGATAGAAAATGGTAAGGCAACTGGCACCATTGTCGACTGGGTGCTCTCAATTGACCTACTCGTAGTCGCCATGGCGGTTGTGGTTTTCATGCTGGTAGAGGCAAAAAGACTCGGCATGAAGCGAGTCTGGCTCTACTTCCTAGCATCGGGTGTAACAGCCATCGCCTTTACTTTTCCGCTTTTCATGGCAAACCGTGAGAAGAAGATTCTGGAGAACAGGCTGGCTGGTGGTTCACTGCATCGCTTTAGCTTTGACGAACACGTCGTCGATGTTTGGGTTCCAAAAGATGTAAACCCGACCACCAAAGTGCTTGTGATGCACGATGGTCGCAACGTCTTTGATGAGGGCGACTCGTTCACTGGTAAGACCTGGGAGGTGTTACCTGCAATTCGCGACGAGGTCAGGGCCAATGCCCCGGTGGTTGTAGCGGTTTGGGGACTAAGTGATTTCACCAGGCTCAGAGAGCTAGCCCCGCAGAGTGTTCTAGATGCCCACCCTGAGATTTGGAATGTCGTTCCTGCCGAGTATGAGGCGGACCGCGGTGCAGGGATGGGTGATGCATATGTGTCCTTGATTGCTGACGCGATCCTGCCATTTGTAGCGGAGAAGTTTGACCTGCAGCTCTCGCCAGAGAGAACCGCGGTTATGGGCTCCTCAATGGGTGGACTTATGTCCATGTATGCAATGAGCAAGCGTCCGGAGGTATTCGGCACCGCCATCTGTTTCTCAACCCACTGGCCCTTTGGGGGCGATTTGATGGTTGAGCAGCTCACCGGCATGCTGCCCGATGGCAATACTCACAGGCTCTGGACCGATAGCGGGACAATCGAATTGGACGAGCTCTACCCGCCCTTCCACAACAAAGCCGTGGAGCTCGTAAAGCAAAAGGGCTACTCGGAGCCAAAGAACCTAGTTGCAGCCATCTACCCAAACACTGGGCACCACGAGAGCTACTGGGCTAGAAGGGTGGCAGAGGCTCTGAACTGGTGGCTACAGGCTCCGCCACGGAGCTGATAATCTCTTTAGGTGGAGACGAAATTCATAGAGGGTAGGCTCCCTAGCTCTGATGGCTCCAAATCGATACGAGTCGAATTTAATGAACGAATAGTTTCGATTACTGACATTGAAACGGCTTCCGAGCTTCCAATTCTGTCATTGGGGCTGATCGACACTCACATGCATGGCTTGGACGGCTTTTCTGTGTCAGCAAAAGCTGACGATCTCGTTTCAATCACCGAGGCAGCCGCCCGCTATGGCGTTACACGCACCATTGTCTCCCTTGTGAGCTCACCTCTAGATGAAATGATCGCCGTTCTTCAAGCAGCCAGTGGAGTTCCCCAGTCATCTGGGCTAATTGGCGTTCACCTTGAAGGCCCGTATCTTTCCGAGTCGAGATGTGGGGCTCACGCAATTGGAGAATTACGTCCAGCGGCCGACTCAGAACTCGAGAAGGTTTTGCAATTTGACTCTCTGAGCTCAATCACAATCGCACCTGAACAAGTAACGCTCGAGCAAACCGTGGGTCTGGCCAAGAGAGTCTTGGTTGCCATCGGCCACACTGATGCCGACTATGAGTTGTCACTCAAGTATTTTGGAGCCGGTGCTCGCATCCTTACCCACGCTCTGAATGCAATGCCTCGATTCGAATCGAGGTCTCCAGGACCACTTGGCGCGGCAATAAAAGCTGATGCCTACGTAGAGATAATCGCCGACGGTAACCACCTGCATCCAGCAACGGTTGTTGGACTGTTTGCCATGACAAACAAGGCAATCCTCGTTACTGACAGCATTGCCGCTGCCGGGCTCGGGGACATTGAGCTTGAACTTGGAGGCGTGGGCGTCAAAGTCCAATCGGGAGTTGCCCGGAGAACTGATAATCAAGCACTCGCTGGTTCAACATTGACTCTCAACCAGGCCGTAAAAAACTGTGTTTCCTGGGGGCTTGCCGAAGATGTTGCGCTGGCCGCAGCAAGCACCCGGCCTGCTAACGCCTATGGCCTCAAGAATCACCAAATCAAAGTAGGTGGAACGGCCGACCTGGTGCTTTGGGACGAGTTTGAACCCCTTGAGGTTTATAGAGACGGGCGACTAATCCATGGCAGCACGGTCAACTAGAACCACCAAATTTGGATGGTCCACCAAGTGCGTCAACGGCCACTGAGTATCTACTTTCCCCGCCAAAAGCTTTCTAATCGGCTCTGACTTAGATTCGCCGGTTGCTACCAAAAGCAGTTTTTTGGCCCTGAGGATCGTCGCAATACCCTGTGTGATCGCTTTCTCAGGTGCTAGCCCGTCGAAATCTGACCCGTTATCGACTCGGGTGATCTCATGCAGTTCAACTACGCGGGTCAGCGAGTCACCTTCGCTTCCAGGTTCATTGAAAGCAATGTGGCCATTTCTTCCAGTGCCCAATAGTTGTAGGTCGATAGGGCTTTCCTTGATGTTGGCCTCGAACTGGCTTGCCTCCAGCTCCGGATCCTCTGCCGCACCATTCGGGCAACGAATAGACCCGGTAGGTAAACCCAGAGCTGGCTCTACGCGATTTCTTACGTACCAGTTAAACGAACGCTCGTCCTGAGGCTCCAGACCAAGATATTCATCGAGGGCAAAGGCTGCCGCCATTTCAAGTGGGCCGCCCCTGCGAAGCTCGTCGTAAATTTTGAGAGGCGTGTTACCAGTTGCAAAGCCATACACCGAGCTTGAGCTTGACTGTTGCCGCATGACGCTTGCAGCCTCCACCGCTGCCTCTTGCGCGGTGTTAAATACTCGCAGCTCCACCGCTTACCCCAAAGCCCCAATCGCGGCCACGGGAACGTTGTGTGGCATTCTTGCTATCCGCTTAGAGATGCCTTTTTCGGCAAACAGAGGTGCTTTCTGTTCGAGATCAACTACCCTCGCGACGATTTCGTCGAAAACCTCGGTGCTCGATGCAACAACACCCCCGCCGATGAAGATCACCTCAGGGTCAAGTGTTAGAAACACTGTCTGAATACTCAACACAGCATTCGAAATGAAGGCCTCCCAAGCCTCCGCCACGGCGGGGACGGTGCCGCGATCTCCCAAAGCATCCGTAAGGGTTTCGTAACCAGGAAGCTGCTTACGCAGGCCCGACCAGGAGCTGAACAATTCAAGACATCCCGCTTGTCCGCAACTGCACTGGTTGTTTTTTCCAGAAATCGGGATGTGACCGATTTCTCCAGCAAGCCCTGAAGCCCCTGACCACACTCGACCATTGATTACGAATCCCGCTGCTAACCCCGTTCCGAAGTTCAAGTAGCAGAGTGATTCGTGCTTTGGAAAAAGCCTCGTCAAGCCAAGTGCCGTGGCATTAACGTCGTTCTCAACCTGGACCGAGCACTCAAACAAACCAGAGATTGGCGTTCTTAGATCCAGCGATTGGATGCCCAGGTTCAAGGAATGTCGCACAATCCCAGTCCTAACGTCGACGGTTCCAGGTGTGCCTATGCCTATTGAGGTGACTGCGATGTGCGACAAAAAAGACAATGCGTCTGAAATGGATTCCCTTAGGTTCTGCATAACCTCTTCAGGGCCAAAACCACTGAGTCTGGTGTCCTCGGAGAGTATTTGAAGATCCTCTCCAAGCACCACGGAATGCACTTTTGTACCCCCAAGATCGACTCCAACCTGCACCGGTCTATTTGACATTTGAATGCCGCCTTTCTTGCAAGAGCGCTCTCAGTACTTTGGTCTGGGGTCTGGCGCTCCCATAGGTAACGTGGGCTTTTCCGGCCCACTGTGTGCTTAGATCTGGAACAAATGGGACAACGGTTTCTAGTAGTTCTTCGGTTAGGCGCGAGAGAGCTTCTTCCATTTGTCGAGCGTTACGAAACAGAACTACGTTCTGTGTCTCCAATGACAACCTCTCGGAAAGCTCTTCAGGGGTTCGGACCTCATAATCTGCAACTATCTCCCCGTACCAAGGGACTTCGCCGATCGCAGCATTGGACTCACCCAAAAAGCGGATTATTCGGATTGGTGTCACAAAATCCACATCTGTTTCTAGCTGGGGATAATGCGGCATGACCTCTTTGGCCCCTCTTGGAACACGGTTCGCGAAATGCTTAATGCGCTGAAGGCTCTCGTCAGAGTTCTGTAACTCAGCAACTCGTAGGTTTTCGGCAAGTGTCTCTATCTCAAGAATTTCTTCCAGGGTAGTTCGTGGCCCAAGGCAGATCAGGTCGACTCCAATCAGCATTGCCCTAATAGCATTACTTGGCAACTGACTTCTATGCCCTAGTGCGCCCATGTCAAGCGCATCGGTGATTATCAAGCCCTGGAAACCCATTGGGCCTCGGAGAAGATTTACAACCTCCTGCGAAAGTGAACTAGGTGCCGCGAGGCCGATATCCAGGTGGGCCAGCATCACTGCCGATGCGCCGGCTGCGATGCCGGACTCAAATGGCTTGAACTGAGTCGCCATCAGTTCTTTCAAGCCCCCAGTTATTTTTGGAAGAGAGGTGTGCGAATCTGAAACTGTGTTGCCGTGACCCGGAAAGTGTTTCAGTGTTGTTCCAACCCCGACGCCTTCATGAGCTGTCACAAATTCTGCAGTGTGCTTTGCAACCATCTCCTGATCCGCACCAAAGCTCCTGATGCCGATTACCGGATTGGTCGGTTCTATGTTCACGTCTGCTACAGGCGCGAGGTTTAGGTTTACTCCTAATCGAGCCAGGAGCTCAGCGATCAATCTGCCATCCCTAGCAGTAATCTCAGGGTCCCCAAGCCGCCCGAGGTATCCGTTCCCAGCAAACCTGCTGCCGGATCGGTAATCAACCCTGGTAACTTCGCCACCTTCCTCGTCAATTGCGATTATTGCCTCGGGACCAAGCACCTCACGAAGTTCGGACACGAAGCCAGTCAGTTGCTCCTCAGAATCGACATTCTCGCCATAAATACAAACGCTCTTCAGGCCCCTAGCGCTGAGTTCTGGGAGCCAAGACGGAATTTGCTGGCCTTGGATGCCAATCATGAGTCGCGACAAAATAGAGTGCGTCAACCTTTCACCGCCCCTGCAACCAAGCCCGATGTCATTCGCCCCTGAACAATCATGAAGAAAATCAAAACCGGAATTGTCATGAGAACTGAGCCCGCCATAATTGCTGCCCAATCTGTCTCACTACTAACTTGCTGGTAGGTACGAAGCCAAACAGGCAGTGTCATCATCTCGGGCCGACCGTTGATCACAAGTGCAAGCAGGAATTCATTCCAGGCTTGGATAAAACCAAATACTCCTGTTGCGACTAGGCCAGGCGCCAAGAGGGGTAGCGTGATTCTTCTAAAGGCCTGCTGACGAGTGCAGCCATCGACCATAGCTGCTTCCTCCAGCTCTTGAGGAACACCTGCTACAAATCCCCTGAGCATCCAGATAGTAAATGGCAGCACGGTTGCAACGTAAACGATGGTCAGTCCAAGGATGGTGTTAAGCAGGTTGACATCGTTTACGACCCTAAAGATGGAGATGATCATTGCCTCGCCGGGAATCATCTGAATCAAAAGAATTAGGACTAGGAAGGTCTTTCTTCCAATGAACTGAAACCTTGCCAAGGCTATCGCCGACAAGAAAGCGAAAGCCAAGGCAAAGGTCACAGTTAGCAAGGTAATTGACAGTGAATTAATTAGGGCGGGGATAAAAGGGGTTTGCTGCTCGTCGAATAAAACAGTTTCAAAGTTTTCCAAGGTGAAATTCACAGGGAAAAAGCTTGGGGTTTGTTGCCTGGTCAAGCCATTTGGAGTGAATGCTGTGTTTAGCATCCAATAAACCGGGAAAACTGACATTAGGAAAACGACCACGGCGAATGCCGCTAAGGAGGCCTTCAACAAGCGCTTTCTAAGCATTACGCGGCCTCCTTTATGGTTCGTCTCACGTAATAGAACGAAAGCGCAGACATCAGCACCACCATGATCAGAGATATTGCGCCGCCCATTCCGTAGTCTCCGCTACCCAGCGAGACGTTGTAAATGTAGACACCTAACGTGGAAGTCAGTTCGCGTAGCCCACCAAGCCCCTGCAGCGCATAAATCTGAGTGAACACTCGAAGATCCCAAATAATCTGCAAAGTAATCACGATTGCAAACACAGGCCTCAGGTAGGGGACTGTGAGGTTTACAAACCTCTGTGTTGCAGAAGCTCCGTCAAGCATTGCTGCCTCACGCACCTCATTTGGGATTTGGGTTAGACCCGCGTAAATGGTGAAAGCGACAAATGGGACGGATTGCCAAGTAATGATTATTGTCGCCACCGCAAAAAAACTAAGGGGTTCCGCGAACCAGGAGTGTCCTAGGTAGTCAAGACCAAAAAACTCTGTGAGCGAGTAGTTAATAACCCCATATTCCGTGTTGAACATCCAGCCCCAGACAATCACAGCAGTTAACTGAGGCATTGCCCAGGCGACCAGAAGTCCTGCCTGAACGAGGTATCGAAGCGCTTTGCTCATCTGAAACATCGCAAGGGCGACCAATGTGCCCAGTGTCATTGTCAACACAACATTGACTGCGGCGAAGAGAACACTTCTGTTGAAGACCGCCCAAAACTTGTCGTCTTGGAGCACATAAACGAAGTTGTCCAGGCCTACAAAAGGCGCTGGGGCACCAAATACTTGGGCCCGTCCGTACTCCTGGGTAGACATGATGACCAAATTGATCAAAGGCCAACCGATAACGGCAGCTAGTACCGCTATGGCCGGGAAAAGCATTGCCCATGGGCCGAGGCTCTTTAGTCTTTTCATGTCTCTTCGCTGACTTGAAGAAGGCGGTAGGGCCCGCTAATTGGACCCTACCGCCTCTATCATTTCTTACCTGTTCAGGATTTCTTCAATTGCCGCATCGGCATCTGCCGCAGCAGAGGCGATGTTTGCCCCAGTTGCGATCTTGACGAATAGGTCC
>JALRJE010000063.1 GCA_023268965.1 Crocinitomicaceae bacterium | reverse complement strand
CAAAAGAAATTCACTTTGACGTTGAAGCACGCGAAAAACTTAAAAAAGGAGTTGACGCTTTGGCAAATGCAGTAAAAGTAACCCTTGGGCCAAAGGGCCGTAACGTGGTTATCGGTAAAAAATTTGGCGCACCACATGTCACCAAAGATGGTGTAACGGTTGCTAAAGAAATTGAACTCAAGGACCCCATTGAAAATATGGGTGCGCAAATGGTTAAAGAAGTTGCTTCTAAAACAGCAGATATCGCTGGCGATGGTACAACTACAGCAACCGTATTGGCGCAGGCTATTGTAACAGCGGGCCTTAAAAACGTAGCTGCAGGTGCAAACCCGATGGACCTCAAACGCGGAATCGATAAAGCGGTAACAGAGGTAGTGGCCAATCTTCGTAAAATCTCAAAGCAAGTCGGCAACGATAACAGCAAGATTGAACAAATTGCCACCATTTCTGCAAACAACGACGAAGCCATCGGTAAACTCATTGCGCAAGCTATGAAAGTAGTAGGTAATGATGGCGTGATTACCGTCGAAGAAGCAAAAGGAACCGAAACCGAGGTTAAAACGGTAGAGGGAATGCAGTTTGATCGCGGCTATCTTTCACCTTATTTTGTGACCAACGCTGAGAAAATGATCACAGATATGGAAAATCCTTTGATTCTCATATCTGAAAAGAAAATTTCAAGCATGAAAGAACTACTTCCTATTTTGGAACCAGTTGTTCAGGCCGGAAAATCTTTACTGATCATTGCAGAAGACGTAGACGGTGAAGCTTTAGGCACACTTGTCGTAAACCGTTTGCGCGGTTCTTTAAAAGTTGCAGCAGTCAAAGCACCTGGTTTCGGTGACCGCAGAAAAGCAATGCTCGAAGACATCGCAATTCTGACAGGTGGTGTTGTTGTATCAGAAGACCGCGGCATGACCCTCGAAAATGTCACAATGGATATGTTGGGTTCAGCTCATAAAATTGAAATCGATAAAGACAATACCACCATTATTAACGGTAAAGGAAAAAAATCCGATATTCAAGCTAGAATTGGTCAGATCCGATCTCAAATCGAACAAACCACCTCAGATTACGACCGAGAAAAGCTCCAAGAGCGCTTGGCAAAACTTGCTGGTGGCGTAGCGGTTCTATACGTTGGCGCGCCAACCGAAATGGAAATGAAAGAGAAAAAAGACCGCGTAGACGATGCGTTGGCAGCTACCCGTGCAGCTGTCGAAGAAGGTATTGTACCTGGCGGTGGTGTTGCACTTATTCGTGCCATAGAAACTTTAGATAAACTAAAGGGTGCTAACGAAGATGAAATGACCGGAATTCAAATTGTGAAGCGTGCTGCCGAAGAGCCACTGCGTCAAATTATTGCCAATGCTGGTGGTGAAGGTGCAGTAATTGTTCAAAAAGTACGTGAAGGCAAAGGTGATTTCGGATACAATGCGCGCACGGACAAATTTGAAAATTTGTACAAGTCAGGCGTAATTGACCCTACTAAAGTGACCCGTATTGCCGTTGAAAATGCATCTTCAATTGCTGCAATGCTCCTCACTACAGAGTGTGTCATTTCCGATGAGCCAGAAGAAGCAAACCCTGCTGCTGCAATGGGCGGAATGCCCGGCGGAATGCCCGGCATGATGTAATGCATACAAGAGCCTTCGGGCTCTTTTTCGTTGCTCTCTTCCCGTCTTTACGGATAGTGAGAAACGTCTATATAGAGCCACCTCCGGGTGGCTTTCTTTTTATATATTTGAATTATGTGTTACAGCAATTCATCTACCTCTACTACCACACAACTTGCCGAGCGCTACCAAAAATTGAAACCCATAGCTGCGCCAGATTTGCAATATTATTTTGCTTCTGGTTTTCATTTCCCCAGATGGAACATCATTACCAATGACGAAAGCTTGCAGCAAATGCGCTGGGGCCTGCTCCCAAATTGGTTCAAAGGTGCAAATTGGAAAGAATTTGCTAGTAAAACACTCAATGCGAGGATTGAAACTTGCACTGAAAAAGCATCATTTAAGCACCTAATTAATAGCAAAAGATGCTTGGTCCCGTCTAGTGGTTTCTTTGAGTGGCAAACCGCTGGGAAATTAAAAATACCCTATTTTATCGCTGACCCAAAACAAGCAATATTTTCTATTGCCGGTATCTACGACAGTTGGCTAGACCACGCCACAGGAGCCATCGAAAATACTTTTACGATATTCACAACAGAAGCCAATCCATTGATGGCAGAAATTCATAATACCAAAAAGCGCATGCCGCTCATTTTAGCGACAAATGAAGAAGATACCTGGCTTGCGGGAAAGCTCAGTCTTGAAAACATCATGGACCGCTCAGCTATACAATTAGAGGCATGGGAGGTCGATAAACGGATCATATTAAGTTCAAATGCAAATATTTCTATGGTAAGTCAAAGATATCATAACCCGCAAGGCATTCAAAAAGGCTTATTTGACTAACTTTGGCATCACAATTGTATTAGGTCAACAAATGAAATATTTGCTCTTTTCGATTTTACTTGGATTGGTTTTTTCTTGTGTAGAAATTTCCGATGACCTCACGCTCAATAACGATGGTTCCGGGACTTTGCGCTACAAGATCAACCTAAGCGCAAGTAAAATTAAGGTCAATTCTATTTTAGCGTTGGACAGCATCGACGGCAAACCTGTTCCAAATAAGTCACAGATGAGTTCAAAAATCAATGAATTTGTAAGAATTCTCGATGCTCAAGCGGGAATCTCTAATGTACTCGTCGAAGAAAATTACACCGATTATATTTTTAAATTTTCATGTGATTTCACAAGCATAAAAAACTTACAAGAGGGAATTAAATTGAGTTTAGCCCAAATTTCAAGCAACAAATGGAGTCAGCCTTCTGAGTCATCATGGCTAAGTTGGGACGGCACTACGCTCGAGCGAACCATACCTAGCTACATAACACAACAGATTAAAAACTATAAAATAGAAAATGAAGAACTGCTCAAAGAAGGTGTCTATACCTCGATAGCTCGTTTTCAAAGACCAGTGTTAAGATTTGAAAACAAGTTGGGCACACTCAGTAAAAATCAAATGGCCGTCATGGTCAGGACCAATACTTTTGACTTAAAGGCCAATCAACATTTATTGGATAATACAATTGTATTAGCGCCTAGATGATACTAAAGTATTATGCTTAACTTCGCTGTATCTAATTTATACTCGTGAATAATTTCGTCAAGTTCGCCTTACTCATTGTAGTGACGTTGGTTGTTTGTTCAAATCCAATCGCTCAGCTCAAAGGTATTCAATCTGAACAATTACTTCCAAAAGACGCAGTAACGGTATTCAGTATCAATAATATCAGCCTTCTTCAGAAAATAGCAATGGACGACCTCGTCAATTACGAATTTATGTCAGAAGTGCACCAAGAATTATTCGATGGCTCAACCTCTGGTAAAACGCTTAAAGATGCGGGTATAGATTTTAACCAACGCCTAAATTTATTCTATGGCAAAACTTTCACATATGAACTAACTGGTTTTACCTTCGGAGTATCAGATCAAAAAGCTTTGTTTGAGGTATTTGATGATTTTCAAGAATTGCAATCAAACATTCCCGGTTTGAATATCTATGGTACATTTTTCAATCATCTACTGATCAAAAATAACCTTGCTATTCTTATTCGAATAGAGCCAACTATGGATTACATCAATGAGGTAACAGACTCCATTTGGTATGCGCGCGGTAATGAAACTCCTTTTGAATTTTTTGATTCTGCACCTCAAGAAGATCAGATTCTCAATGAGCAAACTTTCGAAGAGGACACCAACACCAACGTTTATCCAGAAGCTTCCGAGAACCCAGCAATTAAAAATTATTACGAGTTGCGCGATAGCGTCCAAGCAGTTTTGCAACAAGAAGAGCTCATCCGCGTAATCGACGAAATTTTTGTCGACAATATCAATCTGCACAATACCGACGCTCGCTTTGCAGCGCAATTAACCCATAATGCAGAGGGCGTATTTTATCTAGACAACGCACGAAACCTCGATAAATCTCAGGGTCTTTGGTATTTTCAGACTTTCCTTCCCAATTTATACAAAGACTTGCAAGATCTCTATGCCGGAAACGTCATTCTCGGTGACTTATTTCTACGCGATAACCAAATTGACTTTGAGGTGGAGGCGCTGTACGGCCCTTCGCTAGGAAGTATATATGCACAAATGAACGATGCGCGTTTTGATGAAAATGTACTCAAATACATCCCCGCTACGAGCCCTGCTTATTTTACCTACAACATCAATCTTGAACAAGCCTACGAGCAGGCATATCAAATTTTATTGCCTTTGCTCAGTGATGAAAAAAATGCGCAAATAGCCATGAATGTGCTTACGTTAGAACTTCTCAATGAATTCATTGATAAGGAAGCTTTATTTGATACCTACAAGGGAAGCATGTTTGGCACTTTCAATGGCGTGAAAAAAATCAAAACCAAGAAAATCGTCTTTTCATACGACGAAGAAACTTTTGCGTACCAGGAACAAGAGACAGAAGCCGATGCCGACATGCCTATTTTCACTTTAGGTTTTTCCACTGCACGTGCAGACATCTCTGAAATGGTGCTCAAACATCTAGGTCGCCTGAGCTCACGGGTACAACATTTCGAAAACTACTGGCGCATCAATAATGCGATTTTAGATGCGGCTCCATTGTATATTTTAAACACCGGAAAGTTACTCATCTTCACCAATGACGAAGAGCTCGCAAGATTTCATTCTTCTGGTTACGGAAATATGGCATTAACTAAGAAACAAAGCAAATTAGCACGTAAAAGTGGTTCAATGTATGGCTCTGTTGACATCACCAAAACATTAGATCGTTTCCCTACAGAAGTGCTAACACCAAGAAATGCCGAGATTGTCAATTCTTTGAAAAGGAAATCTGGGCACCTCGAACTCACCTCCTCAGAAACGACTGAAGCGCATACCACTTTTAAATTGAGTTATCGCTTTGAATCCGATGAATCAACTGGTAAGCACTTATTAGACCTCGTTAACTCTTTATATTTGATCTATACATTGAATCCATAGGAAATGTATCGGAAGTTCTTAACACTTGTGCTCATTGCCGGAAGCCTCGGTTTGGTCTTGTTTGTGAAGTCTTTTTTGTTTGAGCAACCGAAATCACCAAATATACTCGATCGTTTACCAGCTGCAGATTTTCTTGGCAAAGTAAATATTTTGGAGCTCGCCAAAGAAAGTAGTTCTTTGCTTCAGTACAACAAGCTTTCCATGCGAGACTTTACTACTTATGAATTTCTTTTGGGTCAAGGCAAACAATATGGTCTTGACCTAGAATCAAATCTTTATCTTTTTGCCAATGAAAATGGCAATTGGGGTATAATGATTCGGTTAACCGACTCTTCTAAGATACAGCTCGGTATAGAGCGCTTATCTAAATACACCGATTTAAAAGATTCAATAGTGGGTGGTAATCAATTTTATTTTATCGAAAAAGAGCAGTCGTATCTACATTATGGTAAAGATTATGCATTAATTTATCAGGGTACAGATTTTATCACCACACTTAATCATGTTGTGTCGGCCCATTACGGTGCTCAGCAAAAGGTTTGGAAGCAGTTTTTAAGGCAAAAACAGTTTAAAAACGAACACCTCGTTATCTACGCCAATTGGCCGAAATTAAAAAGCTTTGATATACAAACGGCTATGTTTGCTCATGATAGTGATTCACTCGGTTTTAAATTAAAAAGTTATATTAAGAAGCGCAGTCCCCTTTATTTTTCGCTAAAAAAAACGGGCCTGAGTTACCGCAATTATGCTCAAACAGATCATCTCATTGACGTACATTTGGACGTTGCTGAGTTCAAGCAACAAAAGCAAGACTCGGTTTATGTGAGGTTAGCACAATTAAGCAAAAAAATTGGCTTTCCATTTGAACGATTTATAGCTGCTTGGAATGGTGATTTGGTTTATCAAGAGGGTGGAATTCAGGTTCAAGAGGTGCGCTACATTGAAACAATTTTGGACGAGGATTTCAACGAGACAGAAGTTGAACGGTTACGTTATGATACTGCCCCTGGCTTTTCTGTACTTGCTTCTATGAATAAATCAGCTCCGCTATTTATAGGTAAGCTCATGCAGAAAGGATTGCTTCGAAAAGAAGATAATGGTTACCGTTTTTTATTTTCACCCTTGCTGCATTTTCAGAAATCAGGGCCATATTATCAGTACTATTCTACTTCGGCGAATCCGCCGCTTATAAGAAGTAAACAGAACCAAGTGATTTGGAAGTACAAAGGCACTAAATATTCCTTCAAAATTGACAAAATTACGCGCTACGAAATTTTTGGTAGTTTACAAATTCCTGTAAAGTCGATATTGAGGCGCAATCAACTCCTCTAACTCAAGCAAAAACGAATTCTTCTTGGTGTTGTTCGATATAGGACAAGATGCCTAGAATTTCATCGAGTTCAGCACTTGTAACCAAGCGCGTTCGGTACTCTTTAAAGTGTGAAATTCCTTTAAAATAATTGGTGTAATGTCGTTTCATTTCGGCAATACCCAGTTTGGGCCCTTTCCATTTGATACTCATGAGTAAATGCTCGCGACAGGCTAAAACACGTTCGGAAAGAGTTGGCCCAGCAAGGTTTTCTCCTGTTCGAACGTAATGCTTAATCTCTCTGAAAATCCAGGGGTAACCAATAGATGCTCGGCCAATCATGACCCCATCGACACCATATCGATTTTTATAGGTTAGTGCCTTTTCTGGGCTATCGATATCACCGTTGCCAAAAACAGGAATATGCATGCGCGGGTTGTTTTTGACCTCGGCGATTAAAGACCAGTCTGCTTCGCCTTTGTACATTTGTTTTCGGGTGCGGCCATGTATCGAAATGGCTTCTATTCCAATATCTTGTAACCGTTCTGCTGCATCAACAACATTTTTGGTGTCTTCGTCCCAACCCAAGCGTGTTTTGACGGTTACGGGTAATGAAGTGGCATTGACAATTTCTTTGGTTAAGCGCACCATTTTGGGTATATCTTGAAGCAAACCTGCGCCTGCGCCTTTGCAGGTTACTTTTTTTACAGGGCAACCATAATTGATATCGATGAGGTCGGGCTGAACAGCCTCGATAATTTGTGCAGACTGCACCATACTATCTGTTTCTGAACCAAAAATTTGAATACCCACAGGGCGCTCGTATTCGAAAATATCAAGTTTCTGACGGCTTTTGGCCGCATCTCTAATGAGGCCTTCCGAGGAGATAAATTCAGTATACATGAGATCTGCGCCATACTGCTTACAAAGCGCACGAAATGGTGGGTCACTGACGTCCTCCATTGGGGCCAACAGCAGTGGGAAGTCACCAAGTTCTATATTGCGGATTTTTACCATAGGTGCTGTTAATTGACCCCCATTGTTTTGAGGTATTCTTTGAGTTTTTGCTCGTTGCTGAGTCTCAAAACCATTAGTTTGTCGGCCGTTTCTACAACGATATAATCTTTTAAGCCATCGAGTAAGACGGTTTTGTCATGCGAAATGTTGACTAGGCAATTTTCTGACTCAAAGGCAAATACATTTTTACCAATAATGGAGTTTTGTTGTTCGTCTTTAGGTAAATGGGTCGTGAGACTGCCCCATGTGCCAAGGTCACTCCAATCGAAATCTGCCAAGACCATACTTACATTTTGCGCTTTTTCCATGACTGCAAAATCGATAGAGATGTCTGGGCAAGCAGCAAAGGCATCTTTTAGAAAAGTATGTTCATGTGCACTACCGTAAACTTCAGGTTTTGCACTAAATATTTGATAGACATCTGACTGATGCTGGGCCAGCGCCTCTAAAATGATTTGCGCTTTCCAAATAAAAATTCCTGCATTCCAAAAAAAGTTACCTGCTTCAAGAAATTGTTCAGCTGTTTGCAAATTTGGTTTTTCACGGAATTGTAATACCGGACAGGCCATTCCTTGTTGGGTGTGTTCAGTTTTTTCAAATTCGATGTAGCCATAGCCTGTATCGGGTCTGGTTGGGGAGATGCCAAGAGTAACAAGTTTGCCGTTTTGTGCTGTTTGCCAAGCGGTCCGAATAATTTGCTCAAAGCGCGTTTGATTGATAATGAGATGATCGGCAGGCGAGATGAGTAGGGTGGCATCGGCATCTAGCGCTTGAATTTTTGCAGCTGCATATGCAATACAAGGTGCAGTATTTTTTCTTTCAGGCTCACACAAGACTTGCTCCTTGGCTAACTCTGGGAGTTGTTCGAGCACTAATGACTCATAAGAGGTATTGGTAAGGATGTAAATTTGATCAGTAGGAATAAATTTCTGCAAGCGCTCAAAGGTGAGCCGCAATAGAGATTTACCTATCCCCAAGACATCGATGAATTGTTTGGGATATGCAGCCGTAGAAAGTGGCCAAAAACGGCTTCCAACGCCGCCCGCCATAATAAGACCATAGGTATTTTTACTGTTCATGAGTTGGGTTTGTGATGGCAGCAAGTGCATGGATAAGGTAAATGCGATTGGTGCCAAATTCGGTACAAAGATAACGAGTTCTGCGGAGTTCACCTTTGATAAAGCGTTTGTTATTAAGGTAGAAGTGCGCATTTTTTGGTAGTGATTCAAGCGTTGTTTGCTGCAGCTGATCAAAAGACCGCAAAACTCTGCTCAACTGAACATCGCCACCACTAGAAGCTTTGAGCCTTACAAAGCTCCTTTCGAGTGCAAGTTGCAATTCTTGTGGCAATGCTTTGCGCTCCAACAAAGGCAATAAGCGTTGCCGAAAGGCGGTTTTCCATTCCAACCCATGGGCTGAAACCTTCCAGCCATACTGACGGTAGGTATCGAGGTGTGCGAGTTCGTGTAAAGCAGTAATAAGAAAACTGTAAGGATTTAGGTCCCCATTAACCGTAATGATGGGTTTGCGCTGCGCAGGATGCGCACGAAAATCGCCAAGTTTTGTTTTGCGCCCCGGTACTATCTTGAATTGTACGCCTGCAGCTAAAATACAGTCGGCCAAATAGGGAGTAAAATCTGCGGGGGCAAATTTCTGTAGGGTATCAATGAAGTGTTGCCGCTTGGTCTGCATGACCACAAAAATAATGTTTAACTTAGCGTAGTGAAAATTTTGCAACAAATAGGTCGATACGTGCTCATGCTTGGGGTGGTCTTTGCGCGCCCCAATCGTTGGCGGTTTTTTTGGAAGCATACACTTTTGGAAATTGAACAAATTGGCATCAACTCTTTGCCAATCGTGGCACTCATGTCTACTTTTATGGGTGCAGTAATAGCACTGCAAACGGCCTCTAGCATGGAGAGCCCTTTGTTACCAGACTACACCGTTGGTTTTATAACCCAATCGAGTACCATCTTAGAATTTTCCCCAACCATTATCTCGCTTATCCTTGCGGGTAAAGTGGGGTCCAATATCGCATCCGAAATTGGCACAATGCGCGTTACCGAACAAATCGATGCCCTAGAAATCATGGGTGTGAACTCACTCAATTTTTTAGTGTTACCCAAAATTACCGCAGCTTTTGTGTTCTTTCCAGTTTTGGTTATTTTTTCTATGGCCTTGTCCATACTCGGTGGTTGGCTCGCTTTGTTGGTTTCCGATCTGACCACCACTGAAATCTATATTTTGGGAGTTCGTTCATTCTTTAATCCGTTTCATATTACCTATGCACTATCCAAAACGCTTGTTTTTGGTTTTTTGATTGTGAGTATTTCTTCTTTTTTTGGTTATTACGTAAAAGGCGGATCAATAGATGTGGGTAAAGCCTCGACTCAAGCGGTTGTGAGTAGCAGTGTGGCTATTCTTATTGCCAATTTTATACTTACTCAACTCATGTTGCTCTCATGATAGAAGTACAACAACTTTCCAAAAGTTTTAATGGTCAAAAGGTCCTTTTTGACATCGATCACGTTTTTGAGGAGGGAAAAGTCAACCTGATTATTGGGCAATCGGGCCAAGGTAAATCCGTTTTAGCCAAATGCATTGTTGGTCTTTATGAAGCAGATGTCGGTCAAATATTATTCGATCAACGCAATTTTACGCAAATGGATCGCAGCGAGCGCAGCACTATTCGACAAGAGATCGGTATGCTTTTTCAAGGTGCAGCACTTTTTGATTCCATGACGGTCGAACAAAATGTGATGTTTCCGCTGCAGATGTTTACCAACATGACCAAAGCTGAAATACAGGTGCGCACTGATTTTTGTTTGGAACGCGTCAATTTGGCGGGCCGCAATAAGCTCGTGCCTTCAGAATGTAGTGGGGGCATGCAAAAAAGAGTAGGAATTGCGCGTGCAATTGCCATGAATCCGCGTTATTTATTTTGTGATGAGCCTAATTCTGGTTTAGATCCCAAAACCTCAATTGTCATCGACAAACTCATTAGAGATATTACGCACGAGTATAATATGACCACAGTTGTCATTACCCACGACATGAATAGCGTTATGGAAATAGGCGACCATATCCTTTTTATACACCAAGGCAAAAAGTGGTGGGAAGGAAATCGCCACTCAATTATCAACGCGAGTAATCCAGAGATTGAAAGTTTTGTTTATGCCTCTTCATTTATGAAGGAAATCCGCTCGCAGCTTCAAAAAAAAGCATAATTATTCTGTGCTTTTTTTACCAACCATTATTGTATTATTGATTTCTTTATTATCTTTGCAGCCCCAACAGGGTCTTGTGCAAACGGCATAAGGATTACATAAATTGCGGATGTGGTGAAATTGGTAGACACGCCAGACTTAGGATCTGGTGCCGAGAGGTGTGCGGGTTCGAGTCCCTCCATCCGCACTAAGGTCTCGTTGGCTCAACGAGGCCTTTTTTTTTAATATTAGGTTTAAATAAACGAACGCATGAAAATTACACGTCAAGAAATCGATGCCCAAAATGGCGTATTAAAAGTAGAAATTGCAGCAGCTGATTACCAAAATAAAGTAAAGACAGCATTAGATAAATACCGCAAAACTGCCAAGATTCCCGGTTTTAGACCTGGTCATGTACCAGCAGGCCTTATTCAAAAGCAATATGGCAAGTCTGTTTTACTTGAAGAGCTTAACAAACTCACCAACGATGCCATTTATAGATACGTTATCGATGAAAAACTTGATATTTTAGGCAATCCACTTCCAATCGAAAACGGAGTAGAAGGCAATTTTGATGCGCCTGCAGATTTCATTTTTAGTTATGAAATTGGGTACAGTCCTGTATTTGAGTTGCCCATTTCATCCAAGACCAAGATCGATTACCACACAGTAAAGATTGACAAAAAGTTACTCGGCAAACAAACAGAAGACCTCCGTCGTCGTTATGGCAAACTCATTTCCTCAGATGTTGTTAGCGAGAAAGACATGGTCATGGGTAAATTTGAAGAGTTAGATACAAATGGCGTAAAAGATGGCGGTATCAGCCATTCAACCACCATTTCTATGGAATTTTTGACCGACAAAGCAGGTGTTAAACTACTTACGGGCAAAAAAATAAACGATACCTTCGAATTAGATCTTCATTTGGTATCAAAAGGTCCAGAAGATGCTGCAGCAATGCTGGGTATTTCACCAGAATCCTATGCTTCATTATCCAGTACTTTTCAATTTACCATTAATGATGTAAAGCGCATGGAAATGGCTGAACTCAACGAAGAGCTTTTCCAAAAGTTGTTTGGAGATGAAGTAAAGACAGAAGAAGAAATGAATAAACGCATTGAGGCTGACCTCGCGCGTATGTTTGAGGAAGATGCAGACCGCTTGTTTACAAAAAAGGTTTTTGACCGCGTTATCGCAGAGACCAAAATGAGTTTTCCGGAGGCGTTTTTGAAAAGATGGATCAAATCATCCTCTGAAAAAGCTGTTTCTGATGAAGACCTCGACCGCGAGTTTGACGCTTACCTCAATTCTTTAAAATGGCAGTTGATTCAAACTAAAATTTTCAAAGACAACAACATTCAACTCACCAACGAAGAAGTGATCAACTATACCAAATCTTTGGTTCTTGGGAACTATGCGCAGTACGGCCTACCAGCGCCAGACGACGCCGAACTTACAGATACAGCCAAGCGCTTATTGCAAAACAAAGAACAAGCAAACGGAATCTATGATCGTTTAGCCGAGGCCAAACTGACTACTTTCTTCAAAAGCACAGTTACTTTGGTTCAAAAAGAGTTGGCTTACGATGATTTCGTGGCGCTTGCTCAAGCTTAACTTTTTACAAAAGAATAGACTGACTTTAAGCGACGTCCCAATCTAAAACCAACAATTTTTTGTTGGTTTTTTTATGCCTATAGAAATGCTCGATTTGCTTTGTTATAGCCTCGAGATGCGGCATTTTCATACTTCGGTTGGGCATTAGGGCAATCACCTCCCGAGCTGGTGCAGCCTCTAAATTGGCTATGGTTTTGATACCTGTTTGAAGTTCTGGCATTATTTTGAAATGAGCAGGAATTAAAGTATAGCCACCATTTTTATTGACCATATCAATAAGTAAGGGCAAATTCCCACCTTCGTAATCCCAATCTTGTGCCGCACTTTCTTGTTTTAATTGACAAAAATGTAGCATTTGCGTGCGCAAGCAATTTCCTTTATTGAGCAGCCATGGATGTTTTTGTTGAATTTGTTCAAAGTAAATTTCTTTGGTCTTTACCTCAGGACAATACACCTGTATTTCCTCTAGATAAAGCGGAACACTTTGTAGTCTTGGATCGAGATGCGGCCCTGCTATAATGGCCAAATCAATTTCTTTTCTTTCTAATGCATCGAGTGCGTCTTTTGTTTTGAGCTCTCTTATTTTGAGTTTGATATTGCCAAAGTCGTTTATCCAAGTGCTAAAAAGGTCTGGCAATAAATAGGCTGCAATTGTGGGTATAATTCCAATGCGTACCTCTTCTTTGACTTTTCCTTTTAGTTGGTCAGTGAGTAATTTTATTTTGTCGGTTTCAGCCAAGATTTCTCTAAGAATTGGTATGAGTTTTTGTCCGGAAGGCGTGAGTTGTAGGGGGTTGCTATCGCGGTCGAAAATGGTATAACCTAAAGTCTCCTCTGCTTTTTTGATTTGCATGGAAAGGGTAGGTTGGGTAACAAAGCAGCGCTCGCTGGCTCGTTGAAAGAGTAGTTCTTCGCTGAGGACTACAATATAGTTCATTTGTTGGATAGAAATCATATAGATAGAATCTATGCAAATATAAAATAAATTGAAATAAATTATAACAATTGCGCAACTTATGAACCGTATCTTTGTTACCTAATTTGTAATCATAAAAACAAAAAATATGTCAACACTAGTAGGTAAAAAATTCCCAGATATCACTGTAAAAGCCATCGACGAAATGGGCGATACTTTTCAGTTGAATGTACTAAAGCAAGCCACAGACAATAATAAAAAAGTTGTTTTGTTTTGGTATCCCAAAGACTTTACGTTTGTTTGCCCAACAGAAATTCATGCATTTCAAGAAGCTGCAGCAGAATTCGAAAAACGCAATACGATTGTTATAGGTGCTTCTTGTGATACCGCAGAAGTGCATTTTGCCTGGTTAAATACTTCAACTAAAGTAGTTGGATATTGCCTACCGTGACAAGAATGAGGACTATCGCACCATTTACCTTTAAAGTATTTTCCATCAGAAAGCCTTTTAATAATGGTGATTTTATTTTCATAACATTTTTCTAAATCAACATAAGT
>JALRJE010000036.1 GCA_023268965.1 Crocinitomicaceae bacterium | reverse complement strand
AACTGTTGATCCAATTAGAGATTTTGAAATAATTGAGACCGAATTAATGCTAGCTGATTTGGAATCGTTAGAAAAAAGAATTGCTAAAAAAAATAAAAATAATTCTGATTCAGATACGAGCCCAACAAAATTGCCGTTCTTGAGTACAGGTAGATGATTTACTTGAAATTCATCCATCCAGAAAAGTGCCTTCTCGCCGGAATCGGAATGCAGAAGTGGTGGTATTTGTTCTGAAAGAATATTTGAAGCTCTCATAGCGGGCGCAAAATACTAAAATACTTGAATCTTTTGTACTTTTGCGTCTCAATTATTGTGCCATGACCAGACTTAGCGTGAATATCAACAAAATCGCAACCTTGCGCAACGCGCGTGGCGGTCAAACTCCGAATGTCTTGCAATTTGCCCAAGACGCAGAAAGATTCGGTGCACAAGGCATCACTATTCATCCAAGACCAGACGAACGCCATATAACGACCAAAGATTGTTATGACCTCCACAATCAAATTCAAACAGAATTTAATATAGAAGGGTATCCTGACGCTCGCTACCTTCAGCTGATCAAAGACCTGCGCCCAGCTCAAGCAACCTTAGTACCCGACCCTCCAGGCGTACTCACCTCAAATGCAGGTTGGAATTGCGCTGCGCAAGCCAAATTTTTGGAGCCCATCATTGCACAGATTCAAGATTTAGGTGTTCGGGTTTCTCTTTTTATAGAAGCCGATTTAGCTCAGCTCGATACCGCTAAAGCAATAGGAACAGACCGCATCGAATTTTATACGGGCCCGTATGCAGCAAATTACAACACTGACAAAAGTGCAGCTATTTTGCCCTACGTTTTGGCAGCGCAACATGCACAGCAACTAGGTTTAGGTATCAATGCAGGACACGATCTTAATTTGGAGAATTTGGCCTTCTTTAAATCGCAACTTTGCGAACTAGACGAGGTATCCATTGGACATGCCTTGATTGTAGATGCGCTTTATATGGGCATAGAAAATACCGTACAGCGCTATCTTTACGAATTGCGCTGATTGGCTTGGTGCACTACCCGTTGCGGGAACGGAATTTCAATTGCGTAGGTTCTAAATAAGCGGTCTATCTCAAAGCGGATTTCCGATTTATAATTGTTGATATCCCAACTTTGATCGGCCCAGAAAATCAGCTCTAAATCGAGGCCGGAGTCGCCAAAATCATGTAACCTGACAAAAACCGGATTGTTTTTTTTGACTTTTGGATGGGCAAATGCTGCTTGCTTTAACAAGCGTTCAATTAAAGCAAGGTCGGACCCATAGGCAACAGAAACCTTTATGGAAAAGCGTGTCAGTTCAGAACCATGGCTCCAATTTTCGATTTGATCTTGAGTCAGATGCGTATTTGGAATGATGAGTACATTTCCTTCTCTAGTCTGAATCTGAGTGGTGCGCACATTGATCTTCACGATTTTCACTACCAAGGAATCTTTACTTTGTCCGCTAGCGCCTGATTTGCCAGATATTTCGACGATATCACCTACCCTTAAATTACCTTCAAAAAGCAAAACAACACCAGCAATCATATCTTTAAAAACATCTTGTAGCCCGAGTCCAATGCCCACGAGAAGACCCACAGAACTCGTGAGTAAGATCATGAGGTCAATGTCAAGTAATCTGAAGCAAATTAAAATGGATCCTACATAGATGAAATATTTGGCCAATTGGTTATAGACAAATTCTGTTCCGGGATCAATCTTGGCTTGATTGGTCAAACGCCGAGCAAAATAGAGTCTAGAAAGGTTAGTAGCTATTTTTGCGCCAAAAAATACAGAAATCACGATAAGTATATCTGAAAAATCAATTTTAAAGCGCTCAAAGGCTAATATTTTGAAACGCAAGAAATCATTATAAGTGACGTGTCCATTGTTGTAACGAAAACTGAGAATAGCCACATAAATTGCCAATAGATAAACGCTTTGACTGGCCAAACGCAGGCGGGCCATTTGCTTGGCTTCTAGCTGTAAATTGACACTTTTGACGTATCCTTTTAAAGCTTTATGAACCAAACGGCGCAGCACTGCAGCAATAAAAAAGATCAGTAATAGGAAAATGAGATTCCAAAAACAAATCTTATAAGGACCTATATAAAATAAAGTTTTTGCAAACATTTTAACGGATTAAGGTGATTCCTATTTGTTCGGAAAGGAGCATTTTTACTTTTTCTAGACTGACGAGTTCTCCTAAAGCCAGTAGTAAATTATTGTCTTTTAAAAGGTCTTGATTGAGTTCCGAACGAATTTTATTGATTTTATCTTCGACAAACGCAAGCTTGAATCGGTAGATCACTTGTACAACTGTTTGATAGAGGTCGTCGGATTCTGACTTTGTTTGGATTTTATAGCGTGCAACCCAGTTATGGCTGAGTTCTTGCTCTTGCGCTTCGATGTCTGCTACAAATTGAACAATTTGCTGATTGTCGTGGCGCAAGAAAAAACTAGACGCGTACAAGGTGTTTTCTTCTAATGCACCCTTTTCAAATATGGAGTAGATTTCTTGATAAAGTGGCGTCACAAAATGAAGCTCATCCTTGTTTAATTCCTGAACGATGAGTTCAATTACACTTGTTTGTGTTTCGGGCTGCCCCGGTTCTTGCCAAATGAGTGCGCGGGTCCCGTATTTGATCAGCATCCGAATTATTTCAGCCTCAAAAATAGTTTGGTCTGACTCCTTTTCTGGGCGGGCTTCAAGAGATTGGGGACTTGGGTTTTTTGGAAGTTCTAAGGCTCCCAATGCCGGATCTTGATACGTTTTGGCTAAGGCAGATTTGCGCAAATTCAGTAATTCAGATTGCACAATAGACTCTGATATATCGAATTGCTGCGCTAATTGCTGCACATAAACTGATCTTGTGATTTGATCTGGTATGAGTGATACGGAATGTACAATATCTTTAATGAGGCCTGCACGTAAGATGGGGTCATTGGCACCGTCGGCAAGTAAAATGCTTGCCTTAAAAGAGATAAAATCTTGTTTCTGCGCAGAGATATATGCACTCAATTCTGCAGAGGACCTTGATTTGGAAAAGGAATCTGGGTCTTCTCCATCTGGAAAAAGCACTACTTTGACATTGAGACCACCTTCGAGGATGAGGTCTATGCCGCGAAAGCTCGCTTTAATACCCGCTGCATCGCCATCGTATAGAATGGTGAGGTTCTTGGTATAGCGACTGACTAATTTGACTTGTTCTTTAGTGAGCGAAGTACCCGATGAAGATACCACATTTTGAATACCGGCCTGATGCATACTGATGACGTCGGTGTAGCCTTCGCAAAGTAAGCATTCGTTGTATTTGACGATATCGCCTTTGGCGAAATGCAATCCGTACAGAATTTCACTTTTATTGTAAATACTGCTCTCAGGCGAATTGAAATATTTTGCTACTTTTTTGTCGGAGAGCAAAGTTCGGCCGCCAAAACCCAAAATACGGCCAGAAACGCTGTGAATTGGAAAAATGACCCTACCCTTGAAAAAGTCAAAATATCGATTTTCTTTGGATTTGGTAAGGCCTATTGCCTCTAGATAAGCTTTGTTATAACCCTTATCGAGCGCTAAATCGGTGAAGGCAGAACCGGTATTTAGACAATACCCAAGCTGGAATTTTTCGATGGTAGCACGAGAAAAACCCCGCTCCTCAAAGTAAGACAAACCGATTGCCTTTCCCTCTTGATCGTTGAGGAGCATTTGCGAAAATGTATTTTTAGCAAACTCATTAATAATCAAAAAACTCTCTCGCTCATTGAGTGCAGCGAGCTCCTCGGCGCTTGCTTCGCGCTCTTCAGGAACTTCTATATTGTAGCGCTTAGCCAGCCATCTGAGCGCTTCAGGATAACTGAAGTGCTCTTTTTCCATTAAAAAGCTAGCTGCGTTTCCTCCTTTTCCGGTGGAAAAACACTTGAATATTTGCTTGGCAGGAGAAACGACGAAAGATGGCGTTTTTTCATCGGTAAATGGGCTCAGGCCTTTGAGGTTAGAACCTGCGCGCTTCAGTTGCACAAATTCTCCTATGACCTCCTCTATGCGGGCGGTTTGTAGAATTTGATCAACGATATGCGGCGGAATTTTACTCATTAAGGATTGAAGTTTTGAACGGTTTTCTCACCTTTTTCATTGTAGGTAACCCACTCCCCTACCATTTGATCGTCTAGATATTCGCCATAGTAATGAATTTTCCCATTGGGATATTTTACTACTGAATATCCGTTCTTCTTACCCGCAATATAAAAGGTAAATGAAAGTAAGTTTCCTTTTTCACTATAAAAGTTCCATTTACCTTCGCGATCACCCTTTTTATTGAGCATTCCTTCATACTTCACTTGTTTTTTGCTCGGATACCACTCTTTGTAGTGGCCATCTTTAATTTCGACAAGGTCTTGAGGTTTGGGTTGTGTTTCCGACTCTTTCTGCTGGGAATCAGCACAAGACCAAAGTGAGATTGTACATAGGGCAAGAAGAGCAGTTAAAAGGTACTTCATAGTATTATTTTTCGCGGTTCATGGTATAGGAAACTAATCCTATTAACGAAGCTTTTGCTGTGCTATCGGGGTAGGCAACTAAAATTTCTAATGCCTGAGCAGCTAAAGACTCCATGCGCTTTTGGGCATATTGCACACCACCAGATTCCCACACTAATTGAATAGCGCGCTGTACACGACTGCTGACGTCATATTCATTTTTGATGATATAACGCAGTTCTTTTTGTATAGTAGCAGAAGAATTTTGTAACGCATAAATGAGTGGTAATGTCATTTTTTGTTCACGGATATCGATACCCGTAGGCTTGCCGATGTGGGCTCCTGTACCGTAGTCAAAAATATCATCTTTAATTTGAAAAGCAAGGCCAATAAGCTCACCAAAAAGCCGCATCTGAGCGCGGTGTTCTTGAGCACCCACACTCAACGCACCTGCCTCACAACACGTTGCAATGAGCGATGCTGTTTTTTTACGGATAACCTCATAGTAGATATCTTCGGTAATGTCTAGATGACGGGCTTTTTCGATTTGTAGGAGCTCTCCTTCAGACATTTCTTGAACGGCACGCGCAACAATTTCAAGTAAATCGAGATTGCGCTTTTCGATGGAAATCAGTAAAATGCGAGACAGCATGTAGTCTCCGACTAAAACAGCTATTTTATTTTTCCAAAGTGCATTGACGGAGAAAAAACCTCTTCTTTCGGCAGCGTCGTCAACGACGTCATCGTGAACGAGTGTAGCAGTATGAAGGAGTTCGACGAGCGTAGTGGCGTCAAAAGTAATGGGATTGATTTCTCCGAGCATTTTGGCACTCAAAAAAACAAACATAGGCCGCAGTTGCTTGCCCTTGCGTTTGACGATATAGCTGGTTACTTTGTCGAGGAGCGCGACATCGGCACGCATTGCGTCTTGAAAATGAATTTCAAAATCGAGCAATTCTTGCTGAATTGGTGCGGTGATGTCGTCTAGGCGCTGCATCTAACAAATATACGAAAAGCCATGGCCTAATCATAGACCATGGCAGGAAACTTAACGCGAGAGGTGCATATTTCTCTCGGAGTAAATTTTGGTAAAGAAGGGATCCTTTAAATCTTTAATAAAGCGGATGGCCTCACCAGTAGATTTCATTTCAGGACCCAACTCTTTTTTAATATCTGGAAACTTCTCATAGGAGAAAACTGGGATTTTAATGGCGTATCCTTCTTTGCGCGGCTGGAAGTTAAAGTCGGTTACTTTATTGTGACCGAGCATCACTTTAGTAGCGTAATTGACATAAGGTTCGTCGTAAGCCTTGGCAATGAAAGGAACCGTTCGAGATGCTCTAGGGTTGGCTTCGATTACGTAAACTTTATCGTCTTTAATAGCAAATTGGATATTGAGCAAACCAACTGTTTTGAGCTCGACTGCAATTTTATTGGTAATGTCTTCAATTTGCGTAATGACGAAATCGCCGAGATTATATGGGGGCAATACAGCATAGGAGTCGCCGGAGTGGATTCCGGCGGGCTCGATGTGTTGCATAATACCGATGATGTAGACGTTCTCGCCGTCGCAGATGGCGTCGGCCTCGGCTTCAATGGCACCGCCTATGAAATGATCTAGCAAGATTTGGTTATTGCCCATCTCATTGAGGATATCCACAACATGGTGCTCTAACTCTTCTTTGTTGATGACGATCTTCATTTTTTGACCTCCGAGCACATAAGACGGACGAACTAAAAGTGGAAAACCAAGCTCCTCAGATAATTCGATTGCCTGCTCAGCGCTTTCTACGACGCCATATTTAGGGAAGGGAACATTGTTTTTCTCGAGTAATTTAGAAAAGCGGCCGCGATCTTCGGCTAAATCTAGGGCTTCGTAGGAGGTGCCCAAGATTGGAATGCCATAACGCTGGAGTTTTTCTGCGAGCTTTAGCGCCGTTTGCCCCCCAAGTTGGACTATGACACCGATTGGCTTCTCGTGTTGAATGATATCGTAGATGTGTTCCCAAAAGACAGGCTCGAAGTAAAGCTTGTCTGCGGTATCAAAATCGGTAGAGACTGTTTCTGGGTTGCAGTTGATCATGATGGTCTCGTAACCGCACTCTTTAGCGGCTAAAACACCGTGCACGCAGGAATAATCAAATTCAATACCTTGGCCTATACGGTTAGGGCCCGAGCCCAATACGACTACTTTAGGACGCTCACTTACGACACTTTCGTTTTCGTATTCAAAGGTGGAGTAATAATAAGGAGTAAGTGCCTCGAATTCAGCAGCACAGGTATCGACTAATTTATAGACGCGATTGATACCTAATTCTTTGCGCTTGACTGCAATCTCTGACTCCAAACAACGGAGTAAATGCGCAATTTGGCGATCGGCATACCCTTTTTGCTTGGCTTCAAAAAGAAGGTCTTTCGGAAGATTTTCGAGGTGGTATTTCTCAATTTTGCGCTCTAACTTGATCAGGTCTTCAATTTGCTTTAAAAACCAGATATCAATTTTTGTTTTCTCAACGATGGTTTTAAACGGAATGCCAAGTTTGATGGCATCGTAAATATGGAAGAGACGGTTCCAGCTTGCAAATTCTAAAGAGTGTAGGATTTCATTCTGATTGGTGAGTTCTTTGCCGTCAGCACCTAAACCATTTCGGTTAATTTCTAAGGATTGACATGCTTTCTGCAAAGCCTCTTGAAAACTGCGTCCAATACCCATGACCTCACCGACAGACTTCATTTGAAGGCCTAGTTGGCGATTGGTTCCGGGGAATTTATTGAAATTCCAGCGCGGAATTTTGACAATAACGTAGTCGAGTGTAGGCTCGAAAAGTGCGGAAGTAGTTTTGGTGATTTGGTTACTTAACTCATTGAGGTGATAACCAATAGCCAGTTTAGAGGCAATTTTGGCAATTGGGTAACCCGTTGCTTTGGAAGCCAAAGCCGAAGAGCGAGATACACGTGGATTGATTTCAATAGCGATGATGTCTTCATTGGCGTCAGGTGAAACAGCAAATTGGACGTTACAGCCCCCTGCAAAATTTCCGATGGAGCGCATCATGTGGATGGCCATGTCTCGCATTTTTTGAAAGGTGGTGTCTGATAGGGTCATGGCCGGAGCCACGGTGATGGAGTCGCCGGTGTGGATACCCATAGGATCAAAGTTTTCGATAGAGCAGATGATCACGACGTTGTCGTTGGCATCGCGCAGTAACTCGAGTTCGTACTCTTTCCAACCTAAGAGCGCTTTATCGATCATGACCTCATGAATTGGAGATAGCTGTAAGCCTCGCTCCAAAAGATTGTCAAATTCTTTGGATTCGTGCAAAATACTTGCTCCTGAACCTCCAAGTGTATAAGAAGGGCGTATACAAAGTGGGAATCCGAATTCTTGGGCAATTTCCTTTCCTTCTAGAAACGACTTTGCGGTTTTTTGCGGTGCCATTGGTACGCCAATTTCGAGCATGAGCTCGCGGAATGCCTCGCGGTTTTCCGTTATTTCAATAGCATTGATATCGACACCAATAATGCGTACGCGATGTTGCTCCCAAATGCCCATTTCGTCGCATTTGATGCAAAGGTTGAGTGCGGTCTGCCCACCCATAGTTGGCAAAACGGCATCAATTTGATGGTTTTCGAGAATTTTAATGATGCTTTCTGGTTCTAGCGGTTGCAAATAGATGTTATCGGCAACGACTTTATCTGTCATGATGGTAGCTGGGTTGGAGTTGATTAAGGTAACTTCAATACCCTCTTCTCTGAGCGAACGTGCTGCTTGAGAACCAGAGTAATCGAATTCACAGGCTTGACCAATTACAATAGGACCACTACCAATGATGAGAATGGATTTGATCGAATGATCTTTAGGCATAGGGGCTTCAATTTACGAGTTTCTTTGAGCGAAACCATCGCTGCAAATTGAGCACAAATTTAAATTAAATTCAGCCGATAATGACATGTATCCTAGATTGTTTTTGAACAAAATGCGAGACAAATGTTAATTACATTGCAATCATGCACAATGGCGGGAAATAAATTGCAAGGCTAAAAAATTAAATGTTTCTGCTTGTTCGTAGTTGACCACATGACCGCACTCAGGCACCACGCTGAGTTCAGACGCTTTATCTTGACTTACAATCATGCGCACAGGATTCAAAAACATATGGTCTTGCTCTCCCATTACATAAAGTGTTGGGATGGTTTCAGGGGTAGCGTTGATGCGGGTAAGATATGCCGTCAGACGAGCAGTAAGTTTGAACCAACGCTGAAATTCTTTATCCACAACTTTTTTGGCTTCATTGATAAAGAGATGGCGCGAGGCTTTGTGGTTGGCACGCGGCATCATGATCCGCGCCATTAAACGATAAAGCGACATTTGGGGCAAGACACTATAAAGTACACGCCCTGCCCTTAAAATGGCACGTGAACGCACGTTGAGCTTGGTAACTGCCCCTGCAAAAATCATGCTTTTGACGAGGTCAGGACGCTGCGTGCGCAATGCTTTAATGACTATTGAACCTAGGGACACGCCAACAAAATGTGCTTTTTTAATTCCTTTTTGATCGAGAAGTTCAATGACATCTTTGGCAATTAATTCAAAGGAATATTTTTTTGTTTCGGATATGGCTTTCTGACTTTTACCATGTCCACGCAAATCCAAAACGATTACGTTGTGCTTTTCACAGAAATCTTTGAGTTGTTTGTGCCAAAT
>JALRJE010000012.1 GCA_023268965.1 Crocinitomicaceae bacterium | reverse complement strand
AGCACTGAAAGCAGCGCCAATAGACACATGATGCCAAATACACTCAAGAAGTAGGACAATGATAAGGTACCTGCAATAAGTTCTTTTGTCGCGAGCACAACATTCACAACAGGAATAAGGGTTGTATTCAGGTTGAGTTCTATCCCAGGGAAAAATCCAACCATAGCGGGTAATACCATGACAATATTAAGTGGGGTTATGATGCTTTGCGCTTCTTTGAAACTCTTGGCGTAAATAGCAATTGGAATCATGACGCCTGCAAAGAAGATGACGAGAGGTAATAGGAGTGCAAGTAAAGAGCCAATAAAATACGGTGTTAAAATGCCGTGAATGACATTCAAAATTTCTTGATTGCCAGAAAGGTCTAAAAATTCAATAGAAATAAATAAGCCAAGCAAGGAGCAGCTTGCAGCTAGCATTCCGGAGCTCACCACTACCAACATTTTACCGATTAAGATTTTCCATCGACCAACAGGAACAGTTAGTAAGGTTTCTAGGGTGCCGCGTTCTTTCTCGCCGGTGAAGAGGTCTATGGCGGGGTACATGCAACCAATAAAACCAAAGGCAATAAATATATAAGGGAGAATCCCACCTGCGAGCTGACCTACCATTTTTTTATCGCTGGCACAATTGATGGTTTGAATGGTCATGGGTGTGATTTGCTCAGCGCGCAAGCCAAGTTTACGCAAGCGTTCTTTTTCGGCATTGGCTTGTAGGCTTGACCCGTATAAATTAGCGCGTTCCGAGCGCCCTACTTCTGAGGCGTCGAGCAGCCAATTTAAAGCAATCGTTTGTTGCTTTGCTCGTAAAGTGCTTTCATTTGTGGGGATAATTAAGCCTAGTTGAATGCGATCTGCTTCAATTGCTTTTCTGAGCGTGAGGCTATCCTTGAAAACAATAATTTTTTTAGGTCCAACTGCTGCGGGAATTTGCTCGAGTTGCTGGGTATAGTTGTTGTTGTGGTCACCGACAATACCAATTTTCATGGTTTTGGAATTGGCGCTCTCTTGAAAAGATTCGGATACAGCAACAAATATGTTGAGTATGATAGGGAAAACCAAAATTGGAATCACGAGCATGGTCATGAGCGTGCGTCGGTCCCGAAGGGTATCGAGGAGTTCTTTACGAAAAATACGGAAGATCATAACTGAGCATTTGGAGTTTGGACGATACGAATAAATTCTTCAGTGAGGTTGGTTGTTTGCATATTTGCTCTGAAATCAGACATGGTGCCGTTGTACTTGAGCGTACCTTGATGTATGATGGCGAGGTCGTCGCAGAGTAAATCGACTTCACTCATGATATGGCTCGAAAAGATGACGGTTTTGCCTTGGTCTTTGCAAGAGCGAATGAGTTTGATGATGTTTTCAGCGGTAATGACGTCTAGACCGCTTGTTGGTTCGTCAAAAATGACCACGCTTGGGTCGTGGATCATGGTGCGGCAAATAGATACTTTTTGCTTCATGCCGGTGCTTAGCTTTCCGATGCGTTTATGAAGAAAATCATTCATATGAAGCAGGGAGAAGAGTTCTTCTTTTCGCTGTTCTCTTACTGACTTTTCAATGCCATATAAATCGGCATAATAGTCGATGACTTCTATGGGTGTGAGGCGTGCATACAAGCCAGTTGAACCAGTTAAAAAGCCAATTTGTTTCCTTGCTTCTTGGGGATTGCTTAGGGCGTCGAGACCATTAATTTGGATTTGTCCGGAGGTGGGTGCAATCAGCGTTGCGATCATGCGCAAGGTGGTGGTTTTGCCCGCGCCGTTGGGCCCTAGCAGTGAAAATACCCGTCCAGGTTGGCAAGAAAAGCTGAGGTCATGCACCGCAGTTGCAGTTTTTTGCTCAGTGTTGAGTTCTTTGCGTTGTTGCTTGGTAAGCGCGAAGGTCTTGTTGAGATGTTGTACAGAGATCATAAATAAATAGACGTAAAAACGAGTAATTAGTTACAATAGCACCCTAAAACTTGAGGGCTCTTTCTGCTGGAGCAATAGCTTTGTTTTTATTGGCGAGCTGGCCACAGGCTGCATCGATGTCTTTGCCTCGGCTTCTGCGCACGTTGACGATGAGGTTTAGTGATTCGAGGTATTGTGCAAATGCCTCTACTTTTTTGGGATCGGCTTGTTGCAATTTACCGTCGTCTATGGGGTTGTATTCGATGATATTGATCTTACACGGCACACATTTTGCAAATTGAGCGAGCTCTCTTGCGTCGGTGAGTTCGTCGTTGAAGTCTTTGAAAATGATGTATTCAAAGGTAACACGAGAACCTGTTTTAGCATGGAAATATTGCAGCGCTTCAGAGAGTGTTTCCAGGTTATTGCTCTCGTTGATCTCCATGATTTGATTGCGCTTTTCGTCGTTGGCGGCATGCAGTGAGAGCGCTAGGTTAAACTTGACGTTGTCGTCGCCTAACTTAGTGATCATTTTGGAAATTCCGGCAGTAGAGACAGTGATGCGACGCGGTGAAATGCCAAGGCCGTCTGGACTGCAAAGGCGGTCGATGGAAAGCAACACATTTTTATAATTGAGCAAGGGCTCTCCCATACCCATATAGACGATGTTACTTAGATTTTGGGCGTAGTGCTCTTGGGCTTGTTGCTGTAGGTAAACAACCTGGTCAACGATTTCGCCAGCGCTGAGGTTCCGCAATAATTTAAGCCTGCCTGTTGCACAAAATGCACAAGACAAACTACAACCTACTTGTGAAGAAATGCAGGCGGTCATGCGGGTGCTTGTCGGGATTAAGACCCCTTCAATAACTTTACCGTCGTCTATGGTAAAAGCACTTTTGATGGTGCGGTCTTTGCTGATTTGTTGGTCTTGAAGAGAGATGGAATCGATGTAGTAATGTTCTTTTAGCCAAGCACGAAAAGGCAAACTAAGGTTGCTCATATGATCGAAGGAATGCACATTTTTTTGCCAGAGCCATTCCCAAACCTGTTTGGCTCTAAAAGGTTTCTCGCCAAATTCAGTAAAACTCGTGAGGAGTTCTGCTAATGAAAGATTACGAATATTAGTGAGTGAGGTGCTCATCAAAAATTAACGATTCAGCATCACGGGCATCACGAGCATGAGGATATCTTCGTGTGCGTTGTCTTGGACAGCTGGGGTTAGTAGCCCCGCGCGGCTAGGCTCACTCATCGAAAGTTTGATTTCGTCGGCGTCAAGGTTACTGAGCATTTCGAGTAAAAAACGAGAATTGAAGCCGATTTCGAGGTCGTCACCGTTGTAGTTGCAGGTTAGCCTTTCGGTAGCTTCGTTGGCGAAGTCGATGTCTTCGGCAAAAAGAGAGAGCTCGGAACCTACTAGCTTGAGCCGAATTTGATGAGTAGTTTTGTTCGAAAAAATCGAGACGCGCTTGATAGAGGATAAAAACTGTGCGCGGTCTATGGTGAGCACATTGGGGTTTTCTTTTGGAATAACGGCTTCGTAATTGGGGTATTTTCCATCAATTAAACGACAGACCAAAACCAAGTCAGAAAAAGTAAACACGGCGTTAGACTCGTTGTATTCCATCAGGATGTCTTCGTCTCCGCGCAAGTTTGATTTGAGTAGGTTTAAAGGTTTTTTGGGTAAAATAAATGCTGAACTTCCACTTGACTCGGCATCGGTTCTTTTGTAGCGCACAAGTTTATGAGCGTCGGTAGCTACAAAGGTAATTTCAGAACCTGCGAACTGGCAGAATACACCACTCATGACCGGGCGAAGGTCGTCATTGCCGGTTGCAAAAAGTGTTTTATTGATGGCTTTTGACAGTACAGCACCTGATAATTTAATGGCGCTTTTATTCGCTAATTCAGGAACTTTTGGAAATTCTTCACCGTTGAAACCAACCATTCGAGACTTACCGTTATCGTAGGCGATTTCAATCTGAAAATTACTCGGATTTACCTTGAATGTGCAAGGTTGATCGGGAAGGTTTTTGAGTACATCTAGTAAAAGTTTGGCGGGGATTGCAATTTTTCCGTTTTGTTCTGATTGCACTTCCAATTTGGTCATCATGGTGGTTTCCAAGTCGGAAATGGAAACGGTTAGCGTGCCATCAGTAATGTCGAAAAGAAAATTGTCTAAAATAGGCAAGGTGTTACTGGTATTGAGCACACCTGAAATGCTTTGTAGATGACGTAAGAGTAGGGTACTAGAGGCAATAAAATTCATAGTAAATTATTTGTTCACAAAGTTAACATTTCGAGCGTAAAGGCATCTTGTTTTTGACCGGAGATATGAACAATTTTAAAAGAGTTTCAACACCTTTTACTGACTTGAAAATTTTCTAGCAACTCAAGTTTTGTTTAGCTTTGTACGAAGATACGATGAAAAGAACAGTCGACATTTGCATATCCTTACTCATTCTTGCGTTTTTCTTGCCTTTTGGCTTGCTATTGATGCTTTTCATCTCTCTTGAGTCAACCGGAGGGGTGTTTTACCTTCAAGAAAGAGTTGGTCGAAACGGAAAATTATTCAAATTGATCAAATTCAGGTCTATGCGACCTAATGCCGATAAAGGAAGTCAGATTACCATTGGCAACAGAGACCCACGGATTACCCAAACTGGTTATTTCATCAGGCGTTTCAAACTTGATGAATTTCCGCAGTTTATCAATGTGATCAAAGGAGACATGAGTATTGTTGGCCCTAGGCCAGAAGTCCCATTTTATGTAGAGATGTATACCGAAGCACAACGCCAAATTTTAGTGGTGAAGCCGGGTATCACAGATTATGCAAGTCTCGCTTATTTCAATGAAAATGAAATTTTAGCGAAGGCTGCTGATCCACAAAAGGTTTATTTGGAGCAAATAATGCCTGCTAAAATTGAACTCAATCAGCGCTATCTTTCCGATCCTAGTCTATTCAAGGACATCAATATAATTTGGTTAACCGCTAAGAAAATTATTGGTCTTTAATCTTTTTCAAAAGCGTTCCAAATACCTAGTTTGGGTAATGGTGCTGTGACAGCAATGCGCTCTTTGGTGGTTGGGTGCTCAAAGCTAAGTGTTCGTGCATGCAGGCATATCGATGCGTCGGGGTTGGATCTTTTGTCTCCATATTTTAAGTCGCCTTTGATAACGCAACCCATGTGTGCCAACTGACACCTAATTTGGTGGTGTCGGCCCGTTTCAAGTTTGATTTCCAATAAGTGATAGCGTTCAGAACTTCCGATATATTGAAAGTGCAAGATGGCTTTTTTTGAACCCAGCGCGCCTTCCGCAACCACGTAGCTCTTATTTTGACTCTCGTTTTTTTTCAGGTAATGAATAAGTTCACCTTTATCTTTATTTGGCTTTTGACTGACAATTGCCCAATAAACCTTATTGGTTTCTTTGTCCCGAAATTGTGCATTGAGCCTTTCAAGGGCTTTACTAGTTCGGGCAAAAACCAAGGCTCCGCTGGTGGGGCGGTCGAGGCGATGCACAACCCCAAGAAAAACATTGCCAGGTTTCTGGTACTTTTCTTTGAGGTAAGTTTTGACGAGGTCAGGGAGCGTGGCATCGCCGGTTTTGTCACCTTGTGTGAGCTCAGAAGGCATTTTATTGACAACGATTACATGGTTGTCTTCGTAAAGAATACGATCGGCAATCATGAGTTGAGCAAGGCCTCTTTTTGTAATCTTTCAATGCGCCGATTGCGTAAAGCAGCAACCGTTGTGAGCAAGGCAAAAATGATAATCATATAGATGAGCCATGTTGGAAATTGCCCAAGCCCCTCTCCTTGCGCATAGCTGTGTAGGCCAACCAACATAAAATTGACACCAAAGAATGTAAATAAGATGGCAGAATAACCCCAGAATGCCAAGGCATTGAATAAGAAACGTCCTTGCAGCCCTGGAATCATGCGGAAGTGTAAAATGACTGCATAGACAAGAACTGAAACCAAAGCCCAAGTTTCTTTTGGATCCCAACCCCAGTAGCGCCCCCATGATTCATTGGCCCAAACACCGCCGAGAAAAGTTCCGATCGTGAGCATGTAAAGCCCAACTGTCATGGTCATTTCGGCAATATGAGTAATTTCTTGAATATTGAGCCGAATCAAAGTAGCGCTCTTCATCGTTTGCAAAAGACGTACAACGCTTTGGTGCTGAGGGTGTAACCATACACCCAAGACCCGATGAACGCCACATCCGCTAT
>JALRJE010000104.1 GCA_023268965.1 Crocinitomicaceae bacterium | reverse complement strand
CCTGCTATTCACCTAGCACTCGGTAAATTTGATCACAACGGACAACAAATTGTCAATTTTGAAATGGAGAGCTCCGCAATCTTTGCGCTCGGCAACGCATTGGGGCATGCGTGCACAAGTATTTGTTTAGGCGTAGCCAATAGGCCTCAAGAAATATTCTCTACCGGAATTACGGAGGCCATGGATGAGCTCATTCTTTATGTACTCGACCGAATCTAATTGATTACTTGAGAAATTTATCGAGGGTAATATGAAGATTGAGGCCTCTCAATTCTGCTCCGCTCGCTACAACAACACCATTGCCATCTAATAAGAAAGCACTAGGGATAGTAGCTACCTGATAATTTGCAGCAGCCAGACCTTTTGCGTCCAACACGTGGTTTTTCCAAACGAGTTGATCAGCGCTGATTGCTTGCTTCCAAGCAGATTCGTCTTTGTCTAAAGACACACTAAAGACTTCAAAGCCCTTTGCGCTCAGAAACTCTTTTTGTCTGTACTTCTTGTAAGCTTCTACCACATTTGGGCTTTCTTGCCTGCAGGGTCCACACCAAGAGGCCCAGAAGTCCACCAAAACCATTTTACCACGTAAATCCGATAGCTTGAGTATCTTTCCTTTGGGCGAAACTAAAGCAATCTCTGGGGCAGTGGTATCTTGAGGAAGACTTGGAGTAGCTTCTCGACGTAAACAAAGCGCATAACAGGCAAAAGCTGCTATTAAAACAATGACAAGGATGCCTGATTTTCTCATCCGATTCTTCTGATATCGGCGCCAATATTGTTGAGACGATACTCTATATCTTGGTAACCGCGGTCAATTTGTTCGATATTGTGAATAACACTTTTCCCTTTTGCAGAAAGTGCGGCTATTAACAAGGAAACTCCCGCGCGAATATCCGGGGAAGTCATTTCAATCCCTTTTAAGTTATGCTCTCTGTTCAGACCGATTACCGTTGCTCTGTGCGGATCGCAAAGAATGATCTGAGCACCCATATCGATGAGCTTGTCAACAAAAAAGAGGCGTGACTCAAACATTTTTTGGTGAATGAGCACGGATCCCTTCGCTTGGGTAGCCACCACAAGAATAATAGACAAGAGATCGGGTGTAAACCCGGGCCATGGCGCGTCGTAGATGGTCATGATAGAGCCATCAATGAAGGTTTCGATCTCGTATTTTTCCTGTGCAGGAATAAAGATGTCGTCGCCACGACGCTCGAGTTTGATACCTAAGCGGCGAAATACATTCGGAATAACGCCGAGGTTTTCCCAAGAAACATCTTTGATCGTAATTTCGGATTGGGTCATGGCGGCAAGGCCAATAAAACTGCCGATTTCAATCATGTCAGGCAAAATGCGATGAAAACAACCTCCGAGTGACTTAACTCCTTGGATTTTCAGCATATTTGATCCTATTCCGGTGATTTGCGCACCCATTGCATTGAGCATTTTACAAAGCTGCTGAATATATGGTTCACAGGCAGCGTTGTAGAAAGTGGTTTCACCTTCAGCCATAACTGCTGCCATTAATATATTTGCTGTACCAGTAACCGATGCTTCGTCGAGGTGGATATAAGTACCTTTTAAATCAGCTCCTTCCACAGAATAAAAGTGTTCACCTGCATCGTAATTGAATTTGGCACCCAACAATGCAAAGCCCTCAAAGTGGGTATCCAGACGACGACGGCCAATTTTATCGCCACCAGGTTTAGGGATAAACCCACGACCATAGCGCGCCAACAAAGGTCCAACAATCATGATGGAACCTCGCAATGCCGAAGCTCTTTTTTTGAAATCTTCCGTTTCGAGGTAAGCTAAATTGATTTCCTTCGCTTGAAAAATATACGTCCCTTTTTCTACTTTTTCTACCTTGACACCCATTGTTTGCAACAACTCAATGAGCTTGTTGACGTCTACGATGTCCGGAATATTGGAAATTGTAACTTTTTCTGAAGTGAGTAAGGGGGCGCAAAGCACCTGCAAAGCTTCATTTTTTGCACCTTGCGGTATGATTTCACCTTTGAGTGGCTTACCACCATAAATTTCAAAAGAAGACATGCTTTATTTTTTGATGAATTTTTTCTTTTTGTACTTGTTGTTATTTTTTTGCTTGTTCAAGCGTGCGTTCTTCTGCAGATTTTGACCGATACCCATTGTTTTGAGCAAGGTATTGGTATTGACTAAATCGTCTGGATTTTCTAACACGAGGTCCCCTTTGGATAGTTCTTTAAGCTGCTGAGCAATCACATGATTTTCTACTGTATCGTTATTGTAAGCCAAAAACTGCTTTTTCATGAAATTGGCCATTGTGGTCTTGAGGAATTCTTTTTCTTCGGGAATAGTAACGTCCTTTGAGGCCTCTAGAATCAATTGTGTGTATTTGCCATAATGACCGTAGCGAATTTTACTCGATGGATAAACCATGCGTTGCGGTTTTTCGTTGAGCACCTCAGGTTTTGGTTTATCGTAAGGAGAATCTACGTCAAACTCAAAGTTGGACATCACAAAAAGGTGTGTCCAAAGCTTGTGACGGTAATCTTCTACGTCGCGCAAATGTGGATTGAGTTGCCCCATTACCTCGATAATAGCTTGGGCAGCGCGGTTGCGCTCTGCACGATCGGTAAGTTCCATTGCATGGGCAATCATGTTTTGCACATTGCGCCCATATTCGGGTAAAATTAACGGACCACGCGTGGTATTGTATTCCATATTTATTTTTCTAAGTGTGCGCCTAAGGCGTTATCGTAAATAGCTTTTGCCTCGGCAATAAAGCCATAATGTTGTTCATCTATTTGGAGTTTGCCTTTGGTAACGTGCCCAAGTAAGGTAATATTTACTCCGGTTGCAACCATATATTCAACGAAATCTTCAACTTGTTCTTCAGTGACAGAAACCACAACTCTGCCCTGACCTTCGCCAAACATGAAGGCGTCTAAACGGATGTCTGCATCGCTAACAATATCAAAACCCAAACCTCTAGGCATAGACATTTCGATAAGGCTAACATATAAACCGCCATCCGAGACATCGTGAACCGCATTGACCAATCCTTCGGCAATTACACCTTTCAGTGCCTGCTGCATTTCAAATTCTTTGTCTAGGTCAAAATAAGGAGCAGGCGACGCTTTAACGCCGTGATACGTGGCTAGGTATTCAGAAGAAGCGATGTCTTCGACGTAGTCGCCGATAAGGAAAATTACATCTCCCTTTTGCTTGAAATCTAGGGTCATGACCTTTTCTTTATCCGGAACAATGCCGATCATGCCGATGGTTGGCGTCGGAAAAACCGGTACTTCTTTACCGTTCATGACCGTTTGATTGTAGAAAGAGACGTTTCCGCCAGTTACTGGTGTTTCGAATTTCAGACAAGCGGCTGACATGCCTTTGATGGCGCCAACAAATTGCCAATATGATTCTGGGTTATAAGGATTGCCAAAGTTGAGGCAATTGGTAATGGCACTAGGGTTTCCGCCGGCGCAGGTAATGTTTCGGGCAGCTTCTGACACAGCGATCATGGTGCCAATTTCAGGGTCGGCATTGACGTAACGAGAATTGCAATCGACGGTCATGGCCAAGGCCTTGTTGGTGCCTTTGATATTGACCACACCGGCGTCTGACGGGCGATTGGTGGTCATGTTGCGGGTGCCGACCATGGAGTCGTATTGTTCGTAGACCCAGCGCTTCGAAGCGATATTTGGCAAGGCAAGCATGGCATCCGCGACCGATTTGAGGTCAGTAGGCTCCACTACTTGTGAAATATCAAACTTCTTGAATTCTTGGTAATAAGCAGGTTCTGCGTATTGAACACCCTCATTGTTATGAACATTAAGGATGTAACGTTTCTTTGCAGTCCAGATTCCACGATCAGCAATTGCTTCACGACCCATCTCCATGCGAGGAATATAACAACCAAACTGATCAAATAGTTTTTGATATGACTTTTGAAGCATTGGT
>JALRJE010000050.1 GCA_023268965.1 Crocinitomicaceae bacterium | reverse complement strand
CAATGGGAGATTTCAATTTCTAATGATTAAACTTCTTGCCATAATTGCCCTAGTGTGCGGACTCGGAGGTTGTGCCAAACATCACAACAAGGTGGAGATAGGACAGCAACCATTCATCGAAGGCACATCAACAAGACACATGTTGGAAGTGATTCCACCATTGAAAGAGCAACCTATGATCACAATAGCGGTTTACAACTTCCCTGATCTCACAGGTCAGAGAAAGCCAAGCACAAAGTTCTCACAACTGTCGATGGCAGTTTCACAGGGTGCTGACACTTGGGTGATAGCGGCCCTAAAAGCAGTGGGCAAGGGCACGTGGTTCAAGGTGGTGGAGAGAAAAGGATTAGACAGTTTGATAAAAGAGAGACAATTGATAAGGTTGCATTGGAGGGCACATAATAGGTTTTGTAAAAATTGACGTAGTCTTCTTCTTGGGCGGCGTCGAGGTGTTCCATGCTGCCAATTGGGGCCCAGTTGTAAGGGTGAGAAGTAAAGACACGCTTGAACATTTCTGTAAAAAATGAACCGTAAGGTTGGTTGTCTACACGTTGTCTTTTTTCTTCCTTGACCACGCTGCGTTGGGTCTCAATACCTTTGATATCTACCTTGGCGTGTAGCATGCGCTCGCTCTCTAACCAAAGACCAAGTTCTAATTGATTGGAGGGTAATACCTCATAATAATAGGTTCTGTCCTGAGAGGTATTGGCATTGAGCGTACCGCCATTTTTTTCGACGAGCTCGCTGTATTCACCTCGTCCAATATGAGCTGAACCTTCAAAAAGCAAGTGCTCAAAAAAGTGCGCAAAGCCTGTGCGGTCTGGATTTTCGTTTTTTGAACCTACATGGTACAGCACAGATACGGCTACAATGGGGGTAGCGTGTTCTTCATGCAAGATGACATGCAGCCCATTCGGGAGGTCATATGCGTCATAGGTAATTTTTTGCTGCGCCCACATAGAGGTGCAAGCCAGCAAAAAAAGACCGTTTAAAATCGTTTTTTTCATAGTCAATTAGATAAGCGCAACGAAGATACATTTATTGCTCTAAATTTTGGTAACTTTGAAAGATGCGTTTGAAAAGTTTCTCTGTTTTTCTCGGTGTTTTTTTGTTGGACATCGCTACTATAAAAGCCCAAGGAATTGTCCCAACCTTAGATTTCAACAATTATTTTGTCTCTTTTCAAGACGGTTTTTTTCGTCCGATTGAAATTCAGCCTATTGTAAATTATAAAGCCGGCGACGAAATAGCCGCTTATATCGATACCAGAGGCAATCTAAAGATTTACGACGGCAAGCAGCGCATCGACGTCACAACCCTCAATGTAGACTACCAAGTTTCAGACCATCTCATGGCCTACCGTATCGCCAACGGTTTGCGCATGTGGGATGCCGGAAAATTTACCGTTCTCACCAATTTTGGACGTGAGTTTGTTGTCAAAGACAGCCTCATTGTCTTTGAAGATACCCGCTATCAAGCACTTAAAGTTTATTGGAATCAAAAGGTAGAAAGCCTGGTAACCATTACCAATGGGGTTTCCATGAATGCCAGTGTTGGCGAAAACCTCGTGGTATACAAAGACAACAGCAATACTTATTTTGTCTATTGGAATGGCCGCAAATATGAAATCGGCACCTACAATGAAGAAGTACTCGATTTTCAATTAGGAACAGATGTGCTCGGATTCAAAGACCCCTATACCCAGTCTTTTTATGTTTTCGATAAAGGGAACTTCATAGAACTCGAGTCCTTTCCGATTAGAAAATACAAAGCTGGTCGTGGATTTGTTGTTTATGAAGATATGAATGGCAATTTATGGCACTATCAAAATGGAGAAAAAACGGCACTTTCAAATTTTTCTACTGACCTCTGGGATGTCAAAGACGACATCTGTGTCTGGATGGAAAACTCCTACTTTTTTGCTTTTACAAACGGCCAGCGTGTGCAAGTAGCCACCTACAAGCCTCAAAGCTACCTGCTCAAAAATAACATTCTTGTATTTCGCAATATTATAGGAGGGGTAAGTGCCATTGTAGACGGTACTTTACACGAACTTACCACATTTCAAAATGCTGAATTCGAGATCTACGGAAACAAAGTTTTGGTCAAATTGCCTAATCAGACCTCCGTTGTCTTTTTCAATGGCAAGCTGTATGCAAACTAAACACTTCATTTTTCTCTTTTTTGTTCCATTTGCTTTTGTTTTTCGTGTCAATGCACAAGACAATAAGCTTCAGACTTTAGCTCAGCTTTACGACCAAGGGTACTACAAAATGGTCTATCGCAAAGCGGTTCGCATGCTATCCAATCCTACTTATGACAACTCCATAGAACCAGCTAAATATAAGGAGCTAGCAGCTTCTGAATTAGCCAAAAATCTTAGGTGGGCCAAGCGCCATTTAGGCGAAAATCAACGTTCTAACCAATCCAAAGACGCGCCACCAAAACCAAGCAAACAACTCGATTTTCAATCTAGTCAACTGCTGCAAGAAGCACAAAATTATATAGGGGTTCCATATAAGTGGGCGGGTACAGATCCGACCGGTTTTGACTGCAGTGGCTTTACTTACTACCTATATGAAAAACAAGGCATTACACTTCCAAGACGAGCATCAGATCAGTATGCATACTGTCAGACAATAGAAGCTCATGAGGCCAAAGCTGGCGATTTGGTCTTTTTTTCTAATGGGGGCGAGGTCAATCATGTTGGGATTCTCGTTTCGTCTGGTGATGCACCTAAACAAATGATTCATGCGAGCTCTTCAATAGGAGTCTCCATTGCTGATATAGAGACTTCTCCGTATTGGAGTAAAAGAGTAGTAGGTTACGGCCGCGTTTTAATAGACTAAGGACTACTTGCTTTCTTTGATCAGCAATACAAAATAGCCAATCAGAGCAACTACCTCGAGTACTATACCAGGCAGTAGAAAATCAATATGCGCAAAGCTACCCATCGCCAGAAAAAACAAACCTGAAACAAGCAGCAGTCCTTTTAAGCGATTGGTTTGAAGTTTGAATTTGGATGGGTTGTTTGCAGGGGTAAGTAAACTGATTTTTGCAAAGATAAAGGTAAGGGTAGAGAGCAATAAGGAAACGAGTAATAGCAGTAAATTGGGCGCATGCGGATCCTGCAAATTAAAAACAATCAGGTAAAGCAGGGTGTGTAAGACCAACAATCCAATTTGAATACGGACATAAAGTTGCAGTTGTTGGGGTGTGAGTTTGGCTAAAAAACTAATTGCAGCTAAAAACGGGAACAAAAAAAGCTGGGTGCCCCAACCGAGAATATCCCACTGATAACTATTCCAAATACTAAATAAACTCAGTAGACCAAAGCAAAGGGCTAGCCCAGCTAATATTTGTGACTGCTTTATTTTCATAGGGCTTGTCTGCGGCTAAGTTCGGTGGCACATACCAAATGCCAGAGCGCTCTGGCACCTACGTTGGCATCCCAGTCGTTGTCGGGGCCGGGTGCTACTTCATTGAGGTCAAAGCCAATCAGATGTTTGCCCGAGTGTACAACTTCAAAGAGCAAAAAGGCTATTTGTTGTAAATCAAAACCTCCAGCCACAGGTGTGCCGGTATTTGGGCAGAGTGAAGGTTGAAGACCGTCAATGTCAAAAGAAACATAAACTTTTTGTGGCAAGGTTGCAACAATTTCTTGTACTTGCTGCGCCCACGTGCGGCCTTTATACTGTTCATTTTTGAGCTGCCAGTCATAGAAGGCATGTACTCGCGGGTCTTTTTTGGCCATTTCGATTTCGCGTTCCGAGACATCTCGTATACCCACTTGAGTCAGACTTTGAAGGTGATTAAGCTCTTTTAATGCATTGAACATGATACTCGCGTGTGACTGCTCAAAACCTTCATAGGCATCTCGTAAGTCAGCATGTGCATCAATTTGAAGAATACCAAAACCCGGATAAAACGCGTCGAGTGCTTGGAGCAGCCCAAGTGGAGTGGAGTGTTCTCCGCCTAGAACACAAGGTATTTTACCCTCTTTCAGCAAGGCACTACAACGCTCTTTTAAGTTGAGGCGTAAGGCGTGGTGCGCCTCATTGATTTCTTGAAGCGTGCTTGCGTATAGCCGCATGGCGTCTTCTTCTCCGGTTCGTTCAATTTGAGCGATATATTGCACTCCGGCCTCGCATAGTTGGTCATTGATGGCTTTCCATTCGCTAGAGACCGGCGACATATAAATTTTGGTTTCGTAGGCGCGTTCGAGTTCAGGATGGTAGAAATCGAGTTGGGTAGAAGCGTCTAAAATGGCTTGGGGTCCGTTGCTGGTGCCTTTTCCGTAAGAAGCAGTGGCATCCCAGGGAACAGGAACAAGAACGATATCGGCTTCTTGTTCGGTGTAAGGAAAGCCAAAAATATTACCGTTGGCTATTCCAACTCCGTTTGGGTCAAAGGTGCTCATTGTGGTTTTGATTTTGATAAGCGTCAATTGCTTTGCGCACCGAACCGTATTTGAGAAGCCATTCCTGTGCAATTTCTTTTTCGATATTTAATTCTGCAGCTACCATCTTTGCACCGCGATCAACGAGTTTCTCATTGGAGAGCTGCATATCTACCATGCGGTTGCCTTTGACGTGCCCAAGCTTGATCATGAGGCTTGTGGAGATCATGTTGAGCACTAATTTTTGGGCAGTGCCCGATTTCATTCTGGTGCTACCCGTGATAAACTCGGGCCCAACCACAGGGGTAAGGGCGTGTTGGGCGAGCAAAGAAAGTGGCGATCCTGGATTACAAGATAGCCCGGCCGTCAGTAAGCCAGCTTCATTTGCAGACTTGATAGCGCCTAAAACGTAAGGTGTTGTTCCGGAGGCCGCTATACCTACAATTGTGTCTAGTGGTGTTGGATGGTGTGCAAGAATATCCTTCCAACCTTGATTGATGTCGTCTTCGGCAAATTCGACGGCTTTGCGGATCGCTTGGTCTCCGCCTGCAATAAGGCCAATGACACGGCCGTGAGCAACACCAAAAGTAGGCGGGCATTCGCTGGCATCCACGATGCCAAGGCGCCCGCTGGTTCCGGCACCGATATAAATAAGCCTACCACCTTTATGCATGCGCTCAAAACAAGCATCAATGAATATTTCGAGTTCATTCACGATGTTTGAAATGGCAAGAGGAACAAGTTGGTCTTGTTCATTGATACCTTCGAGGATTGCGCGCGTACTGAACTGCTCGAGGTCGTTATAGGCTGAGCTTGCTTCTGTTATTTTTTCCATTAGTACAGGAATACTTTTGCGTCGGTAGGGCTGAGTTCAACCTCAACGTGATTCTTGAGTGTGGTAGAAAGACTGAGA
>JALRJE010000101.1 GCA_023268965.1 Crocinitomicaceae bacterium | reverse complement strand
AGGCATTATCCGGAGTGGTTTCTTCGATTTGTTCTCCGGTTGTGTGATCAGAGAGCTTGTAGGTCAAGGTGACGACCTTGTTGTGGGAAATTTGCATGTTATTTTTGAATTAATTGCTTTACAAAATTAGGAAGGGCAAACGTTGAGAAATGGATGTCTTCATTGTAATAACGAAGACCATTCTCGGCAACAAATGCCTTTATAGCATCGGTGTTACTTACTTTGCGGGGGTCTGCGGCGCCTTTGAGGCCGTATTGGAAGCTCCACATACCGGTAGGGTAGGTAGGAACAAAGAACAAACCAACTGGCGCGTTTTGTTCACCAAAAATACCTTGAAGGGTTTGATTGAGTTCCGCAAAAGCTTTTTCGTTGAATTTTGGAGATTCGCCTTGCGCCACTAGGATACCGTCGGCTTTGAGCGTGCGGTAGCAGTTTTGGTAGAAATCTACACTGAATAATCCTTCTGCTGGGCCAACTGGGTCCGAACCGTCTACAATTAAAAGGTCGTAAACAGCGTCTGGGGCGTTTTGAACAAAAGCAATGCCGTCGTCGACGATTAATTCTAGGCGTGAGTCGTTGAAAGAAGCTGCAATTTCGGGTAAGTGCTCTTTACAGGCTTTGATGACTTCGCCATCGATTTCTACCATAGTGACTTTTTCGATGTTGGCATGGCGCAAAACCTCGCGTACCGTGCCGCCGTCGCCACCGCCAATTACCAATACATTCTTGGCGTTTGGGAGGCTAAACAGGCTAGGGTGGGAGATCATTTCGTGGTAGTGGAACTCATCTTTAACGGTGGTCATGACCATATCGTCTAAGGCCAGCATTTTGCCGTACTTGGTAGATTCTAAAATTCGGACGCGCTGAAAAGGAGATTGAACGTCAAAGAAAACGTCGCCAGTAAAACGCAATGAAAGTGCTTGGTCTTCGTCTTTATCGGTGAACCAGACATTGCGGGTGTAAAAGTCAGGGTTGCGCCAAGCAGCTGCTTTTTCGCGGGCACTGGTGATGTCAAAGTCATTGCGGGTCAATAAATTAACCGAACCGCGCTTCATTTCAATGGCTGAATAAGATTTGGCGCTAAAGCATTCTTTTAGATGATCAAAGGCAATCCAGGCGTTCATGTCTCCACAAGTAAAGACATCGACGGCTGCATAACCGTATTCTGGCCATGTATGAATAGCCAAATGGCTTTCTTGAATAACAACAACTCCCGAAACTCCATAGGGAGAAAAATGGTGAAATGTAGAGTTGATCACCGTTGCTTCTGCCTTACGGGCAGCGCCAACCATGTCTCGTTCGATGGCCGCGACGTCGTTCATGACATGCGGATCACAATTCATAAACTCCACCAAGATGTGGTTTCCGAGTGCAATATTGTTCATTATTCAGCTGTAAATTAAAAAATTGAGCGCAAAGATACGGAATTTCAAAGGATTGTCTGTGTAACTTATGTTAAATTTCAGTCAGCTAAAAAGCGCAACTTTTCTAGCTGTACTTTGATACGCGCCTGCCCAAATATGACGGTAAGCTGCTTTCCCTTGATTTCTTCTACTATTCCGATCCGGTTGGTTTGAATCAATTGGACCTGAGAACCCAATTTAATCCGTTCTTGCTCATATTTTTCTGCGCGCTGCACTTCTTTTTTGGTGGGCTTTTGGCTCGCCGTGGAGAGAACGGTCGTTTTTTTGATCTGCTGTTTGGATTTTTCCATTCTCAAGTACTGTGTAAGCTCTTGAAAAAGCGCCGTGTTCACCTCTTTTTTTCTAGAGGTTGCGTTGAATTTTTCGATAAAGGCAAGCATTTTCTTACCTGCCTGAAGCTGTCTTTGATTGGTTTCTTGCACCTGCGTAACTTGTGTTTGCTTGTACTGAAGTTTTTGAATTTCTTCTTCGTGCTGGACACTCGAGCGCTCGGCAGCCTTTGCGGCTTCTGCTAAGCGTTTATTTTGGGCTAGGAGTTGATTGCGTTCTTTTTGCAAACTACTCAAGAGCGTGTCTAGCCGAACCTTTTGATGATTGAGCCGCTGCTTGGCATCTAAGATGAGTTGCTTGGAAATTCCGTTGAGTTGTGCAACTTCAAAAGTAAAAGAACTTCCGGGCTGCCCCAAAGAGAATTGATAAAGCGGGGAGAGGTCTTTTTCATTGAAAAGCATGCAGCCGTTGCTTGCTTCGGGGAGTTCATCGGCCTTGAGCTTAATGTTACTGTAATGCGTCGTGACCACTGCAAAGGTTTGCAGCGCATACATTTGTTCAAAGAAAACCTCTGCCAACGCAGCGCCGAGTTCAGGGTCTGACCCAGTGCCGAATTCGTCTAAAAGCAATAAAGTTTGTGCATTTGACCTACTCAAAAAGAACTTCATTCTTTGCAAGCGGTAAGAGTATGTACTTAACTCATTTTCAATAGATTGATTATCTCCAATATCTGAATAGATCTGCTTAAAGAAACACATTTGGCTGTCGGGTGCAACCGGAACCAATAAGCCAGCCTGCAGCATCAGCTGCAAAAGGCCTATGGTTTTGAGTGTAATGCTCTTACCACCAGCATTGGGTCCGGAAATGACGAGCATTCTCGATTTTTGTTGTAAGCGGATCTCTTGGGCAAAAGTAGGCTTGCCCGCTTGCTGGTTGGCGCGCCTAAGTAAGGGATGATACGCTTGTTTGAGGTGCACACCTGGGTGCTGACCTATGGCTGGGAGTACCGCTTCCATCTCAAGCGCTAGCTTACATTTGGCGTTGAGTAAATCAATGCGCGTGAGGAGGAGTTGATACGCCTCAATAAGGGTTTTATACTGTACCATTAGCCCAGTAAGGGCTTGTAGGATACGGTGAATTTCTTTGCGTTCGTCGTCGAATAAATATTCAAGTTCATTGTTGAGCGGCACGTTTACCTGCGGTTCAACGAACGTTAAGCTACCGGTTTTGCTCGATCCATGGATATTCCCTGGTACTTTGCGCTTAAACGTAGATAATACAGTGAGTACGCGGCGCTCGTTGACATACGTTTCGAGCGTTTCAGCCAGTACTTTATCTTTGTTGTAGCGCCTGAGTTCTTTGTCAAAATTCTTATTGATTTGATTGCGCAAAACCTTTATTCGGGCTCGAATTCCCGATAATTCAGGCGAGGCATCGTCTTTGATTTGGCCATTGCGGTCAAATACTTGATCGATTTCATTGGTGATTTCTTTGGTGTAATAGACATCGTTGGTAAGTTCTTCCAACAAAGGGTACTTAAACAGCGCATTCTCAAAGAAGAGCACAAGGGCGTTGACCAATTCAGAGGCTTGGTAAATCCGACGAAATCCTTCTAGCGAAATGACTGCTTTTTGAATGCCTAACAATTTGATTTCTTGCAGCAGTTCTTCAAATTCCAATTGTGGAAATTTTTCGCCGTGTACGCGCACTCGTCGAAGTTCGTCTAAACGATTGAGCTCTTGGCGCATTATTTGAAACTGCGTACGCGGTTGTAAAGTTTGAACTTGTTTAAGTGCGGTTGGGCCAATGCAAAATTTCTCGAGCCAATTTTTGATGGCTTCAAACTCGAGGTCGTGGAGGGTTTGTTGGTCGGTGCTAAACACAATACAAAGATACACAACGTTTGGAATGTTGTTTTGTTGTAATTGTTATATAATTAATATTATGTTAAATAGAATACGTTAGATAATACAAGGCTTGGCAACACGTACGTCCTATTCTCATTTGATTCTTTATCTTTAAGGCATAAATTCAAGACATGGCCTTTTACTCTTTCAACGGATTTATTCCGGTTGTCAATCCTTCTAGCTTTGTGCATCCACAAGCGAATGTCACAGGGAACGTCATCATTGGCGCAAACGTCTACATTGGCCCGGGTGCAGTTTTGCGTGGCGACTGGGGTCAAATCATTATTGAAGATGGCTGTAATGTTCAGGAAAATTGCGTCATTCATATGTTCCCAGGAACCACCGTACACCTCAAGGCTGGTGCACACGTTGGCCACGGGGCTGTTATTCACGGTGGTATCCTAGAAGAAAACTGCCTTATTGGCATGAACGCCGTCATTATGGACGATGTAGTAGTCGGAAAAGAATCCATTATTGGTGCACTCGCTTTTGTTCCGGCTCAAATGAACATCCCACCACGTAGTTTAGTTGTCGGCAATCCGGCTAAAATCATCAAAGAAGTTTCCGATGACATGATCTCATGGAAAACCGACGGAACCGCCTTGTATCAGCAACTACCCTCCGATTGTCATTCGAGTCTTATTCCGTGTCAACCCTTAACTGAGACAGAAAGCGATCGGCCTACGCAACAAAAGACCTATTTTAAGTGGCAAGAAAAGAAATAATGTATTACCTTTGTTTCCCGTAGTTACAAACGTTATATGTCCAATTCAACCAAGTATGTTTTTGTAACCGGGGGTGTGACTTCTTCTTTAGGGAAAGGCATCATATCTGCGTCGTTAGCAAAACTTTTACAAGCTCGTGGTTACACCACCACCATTCAAAAACTAGATCCGTATATCAATATTGATCCTGGTACCCTTAACCCCTACGAGCACGGCGAATGCTACGTTACCGACGACGGCGCCGAAACCGACCTCGACCTTGGCCACTACGAGCGTTTTTTAAATGTACCTACTTCACAAGCCAACAACGTCACTACCGGTCGAATTTACCAAGCTGTTATAGAGAAAGAACGCCGCGGCGATTACCTAGGTAAAACCGTTCAAGTCATTCCGCACATTACCGACGAAATCAAAGAACGCATCCAAGCTGTGGCTAAAAATGGTCAATTTGATATCGTTATCACCGAAATCGGTGGTACAGTTGGCGACATCGAATCTTTACCCTACGTAGAGGCGGTTCGCCAAATGCTTTGGGAATACGAAAACGACTGCATTGTCGTGCACCTCACGCTGGTCCCCTATCTTTCTGCAGCTGGTGAACTCAAGACCAAACCTACGCAACATTCTGTCAAACAATTGCTCGAACTCGGCGTACAGCCCGATGTGCTTTGCTGCCGCACCGAACACGAACTCGACCTCGGCCTGAGAAAGAAAATTGCCAAATTCTGTAATGTGTCGGTCAATGCCGTCATTGAAGCAAGAGATGCAGCTTCTATTTACGACGTCCCTTTATTGATGCAAGCCGAAGAATTAGACACCGTTGTGTTGGACAAACTCGGTTTATCAAAAAAACAGAGCCCCAAACTAGACAACTGGAAATCTTTCCTAGACCGTCTCAAAAATCCCAAACACACTGTTAAAATTGGTCTGATTGGCAAATATGTAGAGCTCAAAGATGCCTACAAATCGATATCTGAAGCTTTTATTCATGCTGGTGTTTCCAACGAAACCAAAGTAGAGCTTAGCTGGATCCACTCAGAAACCCTTGACCCCGACAGTATTGTCTCTGAGCTCAAAGGTTTAGATGGCATTTTAGTTGCACCAGGTTTTGGATCAAGGGGCATTGACGGCAAAATAGAAGCTGTTCGCTATGCAAGAGAAAACAACATTCCATTTCTAGGCATTTGCTTAGGTATGCAAATTGCAGTCATCGAATTTGCACGCAATGTGCTCGGACTCCCCAATGCGCACTCGACCGAAATGTCTGAAAACACCAATACTGCAGTTATTTCCATGATGGAAGAACAAAAACGCATCTCCAACATGGGCGGCACCATGCGTTT
>JALRJE010000096.1 GCA_023268965.1 Crocinitomicaceae bacterium | reverse complement strand
GCGTCAACTCCAAGCTGCGGTTGCCGTTGCCGTAACCATCTAGGCGCGTGATGCGCGGTGATGAACCATAGGAAATCAGCTGCGCTGTACCGCCTGCTTCAGGCATTGGGTTGTGCGGAATCACTTCAATAGGCTTGACCTCGCCAACGGCAGCTTTTCGACTGGCAATGTAGCGCTTCTTTTGCCCGTCTAAAGAAAGTGGGTCATTGGGTGAGTAATCTTTGAAATTATTATGTGCATAGGCGATAGCCATGAAGTAATAACGTTTGAAATTGACCAGTTTTTTATCGCCTTGCGCAAATTGGTCAGTTTGGATTCGGAAGCTGTGTTGGATGCCTTTGTCTTCGCCATTGACGCGTAAAACAGGTATGGAAGCGCCGAGCTCGTCGCTGAATTCAAAATTGATGATTTTACCGATGCCGTCTTTCACATCGCATTGCGCTACCAAGCGTGCTTGATCTGGGTCTTGGAGTTCGGAGCTAGATACTTTGGCATTGGCCAACTGATAGATTTGGTACCCCTGAAAATTATATGTTTTATCGGCATTTGGGTCAGCAGCAACAATAAAAGGATCAAATTCTTCGTATTCCTCTTTGTAATTATTGGACTGCACAGGATTGGAGAGCATCAGGATAACCTCGTTGGCCAATTCTTGGGCTTGTACGTCAGGTGCGTGGGGCCCATCGAGTACTTTGAAGCAGTTTTCAAAAAGTGCTTGAGCTTTGTCGTCGGCCCTGCGCAGTGTTTCTACAGATGCAAAAGGGTCTCCGTTGCTAGAGCGCGCCCAAACTACGCCCACCGTAATATTGTTTACAGCCCCAGGTTTCAAAATAAAGGGCCCTGCAGACTGTACAAAACGACGGTCGTTGGGGGTGTTGTTGGCTGTTTGTTCGGTCCAGTTGGGTTGCGGGTTGCCACCTGTTCCCCACCCAAGCGGGTCGGTATTGCCCGGAAACATGAAGTCGCACGGGACATTAGGATCCGCTTCAGGATCAGAAATATGTCCGCTGCCACCGTAAACAAATTTGGTACCGTCCTTCCAATACCCGCGCAAATAATTGTAGTAGTCCCCGGAATAAACAGGATCGGTTTGGTTGGGGTTGGAGCCGTTGGTGGTATTGGAGTAATATAAAAAGCGGCGCATTCCAAAACGCTCGTTATCTACCACGCCGTCTCCATAGCCAATGCCGTTGAGTGCTTCGTTTTCCCAAATGCCAAAGGCATTGTCGATACCATCGTTGTCTTGGTAGGGCCCTTCGAAGAAATCAACACCTACAGCTGGGGGTGAGTAGCCATAGCCTTTAAAGCCAGCGTTGTCACCGTCGTAGTTGTCGCCGTTGTAATAATAAGCTAAGCCTCGGTTAACGTCACAGCCAACGTAATCGTCGTAGGGGTCGCCGAGCGCACCGTCGGTAAAGAAGCCAAAGTAGGTATTGTAGAGTGTTTGGGTTCCGCGGTTAATGAGTTCATAATTATAAAAAGTCATGTTATTGACTTCATCGTTCGATGCAAAGGCAAAGGCCTGTGCCCTAATTTCCATTCCGATAGGGTCGGCTCCTGTTTCGGTATGAATATTCCCTTTGTCGTTCATCACCCACCAATAGTTCAGGTCTCCGTACAAGGAAATTTTTCTTTCGGTGCTGCAGTCTTTGGTTTTTTTGATGTCGTACCACGGAAAATCTCCGTTTTCCCAGTTATAGGTTCCGTCGTTATCGTTGTCGTAGAATGGCGCGAGATAGTAGTCTTGCCCTTGTGAAACATCGCCGTGGGCTGGCCATTCTTTAATGATCTTAGGGACGGTATAGTTTGGAAATAAATCAGTCTGTGTGGTTGTTCCATTTTGTAAATCAAAAACACCTGCTTCATACCAAGCATTGAATTCGCGAATTTCGTCTTGAGTCGAGACGAAGTGTTTGTCAAATTTGGAGCAGTTGTCGTAGGTGGTTTCGGCAAAAACTTTAGAAAGTGGCCCCGTCCAGTAGTCTTGCCCATTGCGGTAGCGCAGTGCAGCTAGTTTGAGTTGGTTGTTGACATCGGTGCCCCCAAGCCACAATGCAGCGGTAAATAGCGCCATAATACCTGAGTTCTTAGGAACTTCATACATGGAGTAGTTCTGATTGGGAATTTGCCACAAATTACCTGCTGTATGGATCATGGCACGAACGTTGTTGAGTTCCATGAAGGTGGTATGGGTAGGCGGAGCGCAATTTGCACCTTTTTGTTGCGCTTGAATGGTTGGCTTTTGTTGACCCGTGTAAGCTTGTGAAAACACAAATTGCGGAATGGCTAGGCCAATTAATAATAATGATAATAGTTTGTTCATTTGGTTACTAAAGTACGTAAAAAAACCTATTAAATTTGACCATGAAACAACTTGAAACACCCGCAGATATTCATCAACTAGTTACCTTATTTTACGATAAAGTATTGAAAGATGAATTATTAGCTCCTTTTTTTTTAAGATTAGATTTTACTACGCATTTGCCAAAAATGGAGCAATTTTGGCGCTTTGCGTTGTTATCTGAAGAGGGTTACACTACAAATGTTACGGATAAACACTTAAAAATGCCGCTTGAAAAAGCCCATTTTGAGCGCTGGCAAGGCCTTTTTAATCAAACCGTTGACGAGTTGTTTGAAGGAGAATTAGCCGAACAAGCCAAGCAACGCGCCGCAGTTATTGGCTGGACAATCAATTCTAAAATGAACCCAGCGAACTAAATAAACATTGTATTCTTTAAAACTAAAGTGCGCAGAGATTCTAGAATTGGAAACTTGCACTTACTTTTGAATCATGGCAAATAAAGCAGACATCTATAGCAAGCGTGGTATCCGGACGGGCTATGTTTCAACGATCATCGGAATCTCTTTAGTCATCTTTATGATTGGTTTGGTTTTGGGCGGAATTTTTGGCTTGCGCAGTATTGAAAAACAAGCCAAAGAAAATATCCAGGCCGACATCTTTTTCAAGTCTGAGCTCAACGATGCCGATATCAAACAAATAGAAGAACAACTTAAGGCATGGCCAGAATTTTCAGAGGTTTTCTTTATTTCTCCCGAACGCGCTATTCAAGAATTTTCAGGTGAGAGTGAAGTAGAGCAAGAAGTCTTGTCTCTTTTCGACAGCGAAAACCCATTGCCCGCTACCATCGGAATCAAGCCAAAGATGAACTACGCCAGCAAGGCAGGAATGACAGCTATCAAAAGTAAATTATTGAGGCGTTTCAAAGATGAAATAGATGAAGTCAATTATGACAAATCGAGTGTGGCAAACATTAATTTAGGATTCAAGCAGTTTGCCATTCTATTTTTAGCCGTCGCGCTCCTTTTGATCATTATTGCAGTGGCCATGATCAACAATACCATTCGCTTATCGCTATATTCCAAGCGCTTTACCATTAAAACCATGCAATTAGTGGGTGCTACTTCCATGTATATCAGAAAGCCATTTTTAGGGCAAGCACTTTTTCAGGGCCTGTTGTCGTCACTTATCGGCTTGGCTTTATTACTAACTGTATTTTACGGGCTCAATAATTTACTCGAAACCATTCAAATTGCATATACCTTGGAAAGCTTCTTATTGCTCATCGGTTTGCTCTTTGCAATCGGTGTTTTTATTACGATGTTATCTACATGGTTTGCCTTAAACAAGTATCTTCGTATGAAATTAGATGATCTTTATTAACTATGAAGGACCCTATCAAACACTTTGGCTTTGATCCTGCCAACTACAAATGGCTCTATATCGGCTTGGCAATTAATATCCTAGGCTTTTTACTCATGATTGGCGGTGGCTCAGATAATCCGGACGTCTTCAAAGAAGATGAATTATTCAGTTCTGTGCGTATTACCATAGCGCCTATGCTGATTGTGGCGGGCTACATCGTGATTTTCTATGCCATTATGAAGCGCAACAAAAAGGATCAGACCGAAGCTTAAGCAATGACTTTTCTCGACGCTATTATTTTGGCCATCATCGAAGGGCTTACAGAATTTCTACCTATTTCTTCTACAGGCCACATGATCATTGCCTCCACTTTTATGGGCAATGCCAGCAATAACTTTGTGAAGCTATTTACAGTCGCTATTCAGTTTGGCGCCATTCTCTCTGTTGTCTTGGTCTATTTTCAAAAGTTTCTACAATCTTTTCGTTTTTATCTTTTGCTTGGGGCGGCGTTCATACCCACTGGCATTATTGGTTTGTTGGCAAAAAAACATATCGACGCCCTCTTAGAAAACGTAGTTGTAGTGGCGTGGTCCTTACTGATTGGCGGTATTGTATTGTTATTCGTAGACCGCTTTTTTGCCGATAACGAAACCCAAACCGAAGAAAAACCACTCGATTTCAAATCAGCCATTATTATTGGAACAATTCAGAGTATGGCCATGATTCCTGGTGTTTCGAGATCCGCAGCAACTATTATAGGTGGCCTGAGTCAGAAATTGACACGTAAAGCGGCTGCTGAGTTTTCTTTCTTTTTGGCCGTTCCAACCATGTTTGCGGCAACCCTAAAGAGCATGTACGACGAAAAAGAACTATTGCTACAATCCAGTGGCCACGAATGGTTGCTGTTGTTGGTTGGCAATGTGGTGGCTTTTGTAGTCGCTTACCTTGCCATTAAGTCCTTTATTTCATTTCTTCAAAAGAAAGGTTTCCGCGCCTTTGGTTGGTACAGAATTGCCCTCGGTGCGGTTCTATTGCTTTTGCTCGCTATGGGCGTCGATCTTCAAATGGCTGGTTAATGTTAGATATCTCTGATGGCCTTACCATTTTGGTAGATAAACCTTACCAATGGACATCCTTTGATGTGGTCAATAAGATTCGTTGGAATCTCAAAAAAAAGTTGGGCCTGAAAAATGTAAAAGTTGGCCATGCCGGTACGCTCGATCCTTTAGCAACGGGTTTACTCGTTCTTTGCTTGGGCAAGCACACCAAACTTATCGAAGGCCTTACCAACGATACCAAAACCTATACCGGCACTTTTTTAGTCGGAAAAACGACCCCTTCTTTTGACTTGGAAACCGAGTACAATGAAGTATTTGAAACCGCACACATCGATGCAACCTTATTGGAAAGTGTTCGCGCTTCATTTATGGGTGTACAATTGCAAACACCGCCCATCTATTCAGCCAAGCAAATAGATGGGATGCGGGCCTATGACTTCGCTCGTGCTGGCAAAATTGTAGAAATGAAGCAAAGCCAAGTCGAAATTCTAGATTTTAGCATAAAAACGACGCGCTTCCCAGAGGTAGACTTTCAAATTACGTGCAGTAAAGGCACTTACATCAGAAGCATAGCCAATGATTTTGGCACCCGCTTGAATTCAGGAGCCACGCTCATTGCCTTGCGCCGAACGCAGTCAGGAAACTTTGCTATTGAAAACGCCAAAAGTGTAGAGGAGTGGATCGAGCTGATCAATCAAGATGCAGTCTACCACCCTTGATTTGAACACGTAAAGTGGAGCTTATTCTTTGATGTGCTTTAATTTTTCTTGAACGTCCCGGATCTGTCTTTTGTAGTTATCTATTTTCTCTTGATATCCATTGGCTTCGGCACGGTGTAGTCTTTTTTGAAGGTAATGTAAGCGACGTCCTAATTTGTATTTGTCCCATTTGTATAAGATGCGTTTCATGGTGCAAGATTTTAATGAATACTAAGTGATTTGCCCGTTTGGCTTCCTTTAAATTTAGCTAACATTTAGTTGATATCCAACTCATATTGTATTGTTTGATTATTATTTTGTTTGTATCTTTGCAGCCCTGAAAGTCAAAAAGAATGCCTCGGTGGCGGAACTGGTAGACGCGCTGGATTCAAAATCCTGTTCTTTCGGGAGTGCCGGTTCGATCCCGGCCCGAGGTACAAAAGCCCCATTAATGATGGGGCTTTTTTTATTGAGCAATATTTACTTCGTCTTTTAAGCTAACTGGAAAGATGAATTGCTAAAATGATAGTTTAGGTTTTAATCTAAACCATATTTACTTTTTAAAGCATCACAATTAAATTTATTGTGACCACAATCTAAAAAAGTTAAAGCAGTAAAGGCTTCTATTCCGGTTAAATTAAAGACATTCTTTCTAGAACAATCAATAGTGCCGTTAAAGGCAATTGCTTCACTTGTTTGTATCAAATTATCTCCATTGGTATTTATGGCTTTATTGCCAACTAAATAGGCTAAAAAGTTTACATCGGGGATGGTTACAACAAAGCGAGGTCTCCCTGATGTGAATACTGGTTGCTGGGCAAAGCCAATCATTGGCAAAACAAGCAATGTAAATAGTATATTTTTCTTAGAGTATAGATACGGATACAGCAGGTTTGAATTTTATAAAGGAGTTGAATATTGAGAACCCGTAACAGCTAATGATTATCTTCAGAGTCTAAATCTCGGCCTTTAAAATCCCCGCTATTTCCTTAAATTCTGAGTTTAAGTAAGCTCTTATATTTGGATTGTCGGCATTTAATTTCATTGTCGTTTGTGGACCGTTCGGTTGATCTCCGTTTTCACCTTCTCGTTCGAGATATCTAATTACATTTTCATCTTTGTCACAATAATATCTTTTTTCAAAAGTCCAGCTTTCGGCACCGCCTTCTATAAAAACAAAGAATATTTTACCATTTTTTTTGTAAATATGAACTTTATTTCCCCATTCGTATCCGTTGAGGTAAGCCTCAATTAATTGGAAATCATTAGATAGATTACAGCTACTTGCGGTTTGCTCAAATGCAAATGGCTCCATATCTGGCATCGGGCTATCATAGCTTGTTTTGGTTTTTGTCTTACAATTTGAAAGCCCCTGATTGATAATTTCTGCATACCATTTCCGAATATCATTTATTCTTTCTTCTGCTGTTTGAGTTCTTTCAATTGTTTGAGGCTTTTCGTCAACGGCAACTTGCTGCTTTATTTTTTCCTCTTTTTTCTCTGAATTATCTTGTTGCTTAGCTCCGTTTTCACAGCTCAACAATGAGGTGATAATTAGGGCGCTTGTCAATAATTTAAAAAAGTGCTGCATAGGTATTATATTAATATGAAAACCAAATTAATCATTATTTGAATATTTTTCTATTGCAAATCTTTCACCCCCATTTTTTAACTTCCTCACTGGTAAACCTTTAATTGGTAAAAACACCTTTGTCGCCAATGCGCGCAACTGATCGGTCCTAAGGTTTAGTGGAAAAGTATCTTTTCGCCCTTACCCAAATTGGTGTTTTTTTGTTTAATCAAGTTTTATTCACCATCATTTTCTGGAAAACAAGGCTTCGTCATTACAATTGCTTCGCCATCGACAAATTTTCCAAATTCAATGCATGGCGGCAATCCCCAGTCTGTCCGATCTCGAGTCAGGTAATAATAGCCACTGCGGGTTCCATTTTCAAAACAAAAATGGCTATCTAGAACGCCATCTTGAGTAAATCTTGATGCACTGCCGTGAGGCGCTCCATCTATGTAATGAAGCACCTTATAAAGTTGCCCGTTTACGTGGTATTCTTCAAGTTTTTGTATCAGACCATCTTTGAAAGTGTATTTTCCGAGAAGTTGGCCATTAGAATCTAAATCGACGCAGGTACCAGTGAAGGGTTCTTGGTCGAGATAAGCCATTTCGGTTAAAACATCACCCTCGCTAATTGGTGTCCAGTAATAGGAATCTTGGCAAAAAATCCCGCGCACGATAAGCGCGGGATTATGATATGCTTCGTCTTCACTAAAATAATTATTACCACACGCAATTGTAATGCGATCAACAAGGAGCTGGGCCTTTAATTGTAGCAAACTACTGATGGCCAGAAGAGTAAATGTTAGTCTTTTCATCATATAGAAAACTAACGTCACGATTTTGGTTACACTTATTTATCATCTAGCATATTGATCACACTTCCTTTGCCATCGGTAATGATGGTTTTGGTATTGGGCGAGGTAGAAAGTTTCATAAATGCTTGAATCTGATTCATCTTTAAAACGTTTGGCGTTAAGCTTGAATTGAGCATGTCGTTGGCAGCTTTATTAGCTTTTGCTTCAATTTCAATACTTTTTGCACGTCCGTCGGCTTCAATTTTTGCTGTTTCAGCGCGTGCTTCAGCCTGAATGATTGCATTTTTTTTCGCTCCTTCAGCCTCAATAAGTTGGCGATCCATTTCTTTCTTCTGTCGGTCTAGGACAAATTCCATTCTGAGGGCTTCTTGTTCTGCCTCTAGTTTGGCCTCAATGGAGCGCGTTAAGCCCTGAGGAAGACTAATGCTTTTCAATAAAACGGATTCAATAATAAAACCCTTCTCGTCGCAAACTTCTGCCAATCTTTTTCTAATTTCTTGTTCAATTTCCAAGCGCTTGGCACTGTGCATGTCTTTGGCGTAATACCTCGAACATACATCAGAAGCTGCAGATCTAAATACAGGTAAGATGAGATTTTCTTCGTAGTTAAGACCTGTTTCTCGGATTATTCTTGGTACATCTTCTGCTTTGATATGATACAATATTGAACTCTCAGAGAGAATGGTGAGGCCTTCTTTGGACGGAAGGTTTTCTTTGATTGACAAATTCATGGTGCGTACATTGACCTTCACTACCTTGGTAACAAATGGATTGTAACCTACGGGGCCTGGCATTCGGACTTTTTCGTCGATTTTACCTAATTTACTTTTGACGGCCACTTGATGTGGCCTCACAACTGTGCAGCTAGCCACCCCTGCAGCCAGCATCGTTAAAAATAAAATGTGTTTCATCGTTTTAAATTTTTCGAACTAATGTTCAAAGGCTGTGCCATAAACGATGATTGATGTTCGATTTTGTATTGATTATTTTTATGAGGGTTATACAAGTAGTTAAAAACTACTTTTTACAGCTTTATCTTACGCCAAAATTGAAAACAATACCGTCGCGGGGCCCATACTTCTGTAAACTGAGGCGTGTTATTGGGTGCCGCTACGAGACTGGCTACAATTGTTTGACAGAAATTAAAGATGTTTTCAACGTTGCCAAAAAATCAATAAGAATTTAGCCACAAAATAGAGTTTCCACAAAGTTAAGATTTAGAATTGATTACTTAAACTTTGTGGAATGCTGGTTGAAAAAGCGCTGACTCATCCTGTTTAAAAACGGATTCCGGCGGTCAAATAAAATGTTCTTCCGGTTCCTGGCAATATACCGGGACCTGGGTAACCACCTGCTCTTCGCGTTGCATAAACCTCGTTGGAAAGATTATTTATTCCCGCTCTGAGTTGGTAAATACCTGCCCACTGATAGGTCATGTTGAGGTCAATAATTTGATACGCGGGCAGCTGTCCTGTTGTTGCGCTGGTATTAGCTACAATAGAATTGGCGGCATCCGTAAATACCGCGCTTACGTAATTGTATTGAAGACAAGATGAAAAACCTCGGTATTTTAAAGTTAGGCCTGTTCTGAGCATGTGTTGGGGTGCGTTTTCTATGCGCTTACCTACGAGTGTAAGGTTTGGGTCATTGACCAGAGCTGGGTTATCCCAACGGGTATAACGTGCGTCGATGTATGAATAATTTGTGAAAACAGACAGACCCAAGTTACTAAATTGCGGCATCATTTTCATGATATCGAGTTCAATATAGCTTTCAACGCCTTGACTTAATGATGCGCCTATATTGGTACGGTATGGTGTGTTATCCAAAGAAATGGTTCCTACACGGTTATCATAAAATAGTTGAAATACACCCACATCAAATTTTAAAGCACTATTTAATAGGCAGCCTCTAAAGCCGAGATCGGCATTATAGCCAGCGGCATCTTTAAGGTTTGGATCAATGATGTCTGTGGTTGCAGCTGGGGTCAATTCTGAAAAAGTAACAGGTCTGTAAGCTTCGCTAAAATTGGCATAAATATTTGCTGTTTTCCCCACTTGGTATTGTGCACCTATGCCAAGTAAAATGACGGCACGATCTCTTTGTTGCATTTCAAGTAATCCGGAACTTGACGTATTGATAAAACCATTGCTGGTATTACTGATCCATTCATAGCGGATTCCAGGAGTGACGGTTAATTTTGGGGTAAGTTGAAACATGTTTTCTGCAAAGGCTGCTAGGTTCTGAGTCCCAAAGTTCAGATGCGCGCCATATTCTTGTTCGTTTTGGAGGCTAGCAATGCCCAAATCAAAATCAGCACCTGTAGAACCAATACCTCTTTGCATGCGTTCTGTTAGCCCAGTGTAGGCTCGTACTCCAGCAGATAGCGCTGATTGTTGACCCAAGACTTGGTAGCGATGAATGCCGCGTAGCTCTACGCCATAGTTATTATAGAAATCTCTATCAACTTGCCTTGGATTATAGCTGCCAATTAGCGTATTGATCGTATCTGCAATAGTGATGGCTTTCATGAAACCAACACTGTTTCTTTGTGCAACAACGCCAAAAGCCTTTATTGTAAATTGGGTGGTTTTACTCGGTGTATATGTCAGTTGAACAGAACCTGTATTCCAAGGCGTACTGAACCAATTGCGTTCGCGTGAAGATTGTCTTGGGTCGGCAGCAAATTGTATATCACTGAGCCCCCCCGCTTGCTGACTCACGTAGTTCATGTTGGTA
>JALRJE010000099.1 GCA_023268965.1 Crocinitomicaceae bacterium | reverse complement strand
TGAACGTTCGGAGCTTGGCGTCTTTGATGGCGATTTTCTCGATGCGCGCGCGTCGGTTGACCACCTCGGCGATGGCTTCAGTGCTTGCACCAGCGCCCAGCGCCTGGATTTGCTTGATTTTAGCTGCATTGAGTGCTTCTTCTAAGCCTTTGATGAGCCCGTAGAAAGAAACTTCAGCGGTGTTCGGAATAAAAGAAAACACGCTGTTGTCGTAGTCGTGGCCAACGCTATCCAAAACATCCTTGACAATTAAACGCCCTAGTGCCTTGCGTTCCTTATAGATATCTGCGTCTGAGCCTCTCGAGAAATAAATGCGTTCAAAAGAGCACTGCTTGAGCTCGCGCGGTGCATTGATTTCGATTTCTTTGACTTGACCCTTTTTTTCGATAATGAGGGCATGGCCTGGCTTGAGTTCTCGGATGTCTTCTACTTTGAGGTTGAAGGCCGTTTGAATGACAGGGCGCTCAGAAGCAACCACGCAAATTTCGTCGTCTTCGTACCAAAATGCTGGGCGAATACCGCTAGGGTCTCGGAGCACAAAAGCAGCACCGTGGCCAAGTAAACCCGCCATGGCGTAGCCGCCGTCCCAGCGGTCAGAGGCTTTCTTTAATATGTGGTCAATTTTGATTTCGTCTTGGATGCGGCTGTAAATATCAGCTTTGGCATAGCCAAGACTTTTGTAGTGCGCGTAGAGTTCTTCGTTTTCGACATCGAGAAAATGCCCGATTTTTTCCATGACGGTGACGGTGTCCGATTTTTCTTTGGGGTGTTGCCCGAGCTCGACGAGCGTGCCAAAGAGTTCGTCGACGTTGGTGAGGTTGAAATTACCTGCCACAACAAGGTTGCGGGTCATCCAGTTGCTTTGACGCAAAAACGGATGGCAGCTTTCAATAGAATTGCGGCCGTAGGTACCGTAGCGCAGATGCCCCAAAAAGACCTCGCCGGTAAAGCCTACATTGCGCTTAAGGTAGTCGACGTCTTTGAGCGCTGCTGGGTTTTCGTCGTAAACGGCCTTGAATTTGGCATTGATTTGGTCGAAAATATCTTGGGTTGGGTTCTTTTTAACGGAGCGCGTACGCGAGATGTAGCGTTCTCCGGGTTGCATGTCTAGTTTGATGTTGGCAATACCCGCGCCGTCTTGGCCGCGGTTGTGTTGCTTTTCCATCAACAAATGCATTTTGTTGAGGCCCCATAAAGCTGATCCGTATTTGTCGAGGTAGTACTCTAGTGGTTTTTTGAGCCTCAAAAGGGCTATGCCACACTCGTGTTGAATTGGATCACTCATGGTTGCGTATTTGGTGGCAAAGGTAACTTTTTATTTGTAAATTTACGATGTGAAATCCTTAGTAATCGTCTTTTTAATCACCCTTCAACTTGCTTCGCAAGTCGGTATTCCTATTCACAAGCATTTCTGTGAAATGGACGGTGCGTTTGCTTCGGTTTTTGTGAAGTTTGATCACGAATGCAAAGAACCGCACCCCGATTTACCTCCTTGTTGCCGGGCAACTCCTGCACAAGAAAAAGACGACTGCTGTTCAGATGAACTTGAGGTAGTGAAAACCGATATAGATCAGCTTGCTTCTGCTCAGCAGCAGTTTACTTTTGAATCTTTGGAGGTACCGGTATTTTTAACACCCAGTTTTGGATGGGTACCTTCCCTTACAGCTGCAACTACTCAAACTTTTAAATTCCCAAAGCATCGGCCGCCTCCACTTTGGCTTACCGGTAGGCAAATTCAAACTTTACACCAAACTTGGCTAATCTGACAAGACCTCAGTTGATTTCAACTTTTGTCTTATCAATTTATATGTCATGAAATACTTCTATTTATTCGGTAGCCTTTTTTGGGTTTTCCATTTTCAAGCACAGATCAGGGGTGTGGTACAGGGTGTAGATTCCACACAAACCATCCCGCTGAAAAACGTCAAAATTACTTTGCTCAGAGCCGGCACGAGCGTTTACTCCAATGAAGACGGCACCTTCGAAATTTTATTGGGCAAGCAAAGCCCCGACACGCTTATGTTTAGCGCTAAGGGCTATCGTTCAGACCAAATGGTGGTGACGCGTTCAGACCGTTTTGCGGCGCTACATGTGGTGTTGGTTTCGGGGCAGTTGATCCGAGAAATCGTCGTAGAGGGCGGCAAAGACGCCCACGGCATTGCCAAATTGAAAACCTTACACGTCGAGGAGCTCACAAGTGCCGAATTTCGAAAGGCCGCCTGCTGTAATTTGTCGGAGTCTTTCGAAACAAATGCCACCATAGACGTCAGTATGGCCGATGCCATATCAGGCGCTAAAAAAATTCAACTTTTGGGCTTAGATGCAGTATACACACAGCTGCAAATGGAAAACATTCCTTTTTTGCGCGGCCTTGAAAGCACCTTTGGTATGCACGTCATACCTGGCACTTGGCTCGAGTCTATTCAGATCACCAAAGGAACCGGTTCTGTTGTGAATGGCTATGAGTCTATGGCGGGCTTGGTCAATTTAGAATTTAAAAAACCCAAAGACCTTCCTTTGCTTTATCTCAATGCGTATCAAAACCGCTTCGGGCGCACAGAACTCAATGTACAAAGTGGCCAGCGGCTCTCCGAGCGCTGGCACATGGGTACTTTTCTAGCTGGCGCCGGTGTTTATGGAAACATTGACAACAACAATGATGGTTTCAGGGATCAAGTGCTGTCCAATACCTTTAACCTCTTGCAGCGCTTCAGCTACCAAGGCCCGCGCATGGAGGCGCAATTGGGTATTCAAGCCTACGCCGACGACAAAACGGGCGGGCAAATGAGTTTTAGCAAGCAAAACCCCGTTGGGTTTGGTATGGGGCTGCAAAGTCAGCACCTCTCCGCTTTTTCGAAAACCGGATTTTTTGGCAAAAAGCCAGGCCAAAGCTTGGGCATTATTGCCAACCTCAAATTTCAAGACCTAAACGGCTTTTATGGCCTGCGCACTTTTGAGGGCAAAGAAAGGAGACTGTATCTGAATGCCATTTACGATGATATCATCGGCACGGCCGACCACAAAATCAAGGTAGGTGCCAGTTTTTTGGGCCTGCAAATTGGGCAGTTTGCCGCGCAGCCCAATGGACTCATGACCCTGGGCAATGAGCGCACAGAATGGGTGCCGGGCGTATTTGCCGAGTATACCTACTCGGGCAACCGCCTTTCGGCGGTTGTAGGTACGCGCTATGACCAACACAACCTTGCAGGCGCACAGTTAGCCCCACGCGCGCACCTCAAATACGCCCTCACTCCTCAACTGGACGTTCGCGCCACCGCTGGCCGTGCATGGCGCTTGCCCAATTACGTCATGGACAACCTCTCCCTATTGGCTAGTTCTAAGGTTTGGCTTGGAAATCAGGCCTTGCTGCCAGAAATTTCCTACAACATAGGTGCATCTGTGGTGCAAGGATTTATTTTCAACAAACGCAAGGGTAGCCTCAGTTTAGATGCCTACTACACGCGGTTTTCGCAACAACTTGTAGCCGACCGCGACACCCTTTCTAATGTTGTGGTTTTCAAAAACCTGAGCAATAACTCGGTGGCAAGTGTTGTGCAGTTCGAGTTTGCCTATGAAGTTTTGCGCGGCCTAGACCTTCGTTTGGCCTATAAGTTTCAGGACGTGCGCGCACTTTTCGATGGTAAACTACAAACGCAAGTACTGCTGCCGCGCCAGCGCTATTTTGCCAATGTTGCCTACATGACGCGCAATAAACGCTGGGCGTATGACCTTACGTACTCGCGCTATAGCGCCGTGCGCTTGCCGCAAAATGGACAGGGTAAACCATGGGCGCTGCTCAATGGCCAAATCACAAGAAACTGGAAAAAAACAGAATTGTATTTAGGAGGCGAAAACCTCTTGAATGTCATGCAAGATCAGCCCATTACTGGTGCAGCAAACCCTTTTGGTTCAAGTTTTGATGCCACAGAAATTTGGGCGCCAATTATGGGTTGGAATGCTTATCTTGGCTTTAGATTGACGATCAAATAAAAACGAACACTTCATACATATTCATTCCATCCAAAATTTAATTATGAAAAATATCATTTGCTTTCTTTTTTTAGCATTAGGCACCACCCTCTATGCTCAAAAACCTGCTCTTGTATCGATCCAGACCAACGCACTTTGTGGCGATTGCAAAGAGCGTATAGAAACCACCCTCAACCAGACTAAAGGGGTGGTTTATGCCGAACTCAATTTGGAGACAAAAATAGTCGAAGTCAAGTATAAGCCCAGCAAAACGGATGTGGCTGCATTGCAAAGGGCCTTAACGGCAATTGGCTATGACGCCGACGATCAAAAAGCAGATGCTACCGCACAAAAAGCCTTACCACTTTGCTGCCAGCCTGGGGGGCATTAGCGCTCGAGTTTATACGACAAACCAATACCAATAACCGACTTGAACTGTGTGCGTGGCCCTGTATTGCCATTGCTGTCGGTAATGCGGACGTCGTCGTCGTAAATAAGATTCCATTGCGCTGAAGCTGACACCAACGAGTTGACCCTAAAAAGAAGCAAAAGCTCTCCGTTGACATCTATATTTTCAGGATTGTTGAGGTAATTGCTAAACAATTCTAACTTGGATTTCATTTCGATGTTCTTGGCAATAGGCCGGTTGTATTTCATTTTGAGGTAGGCGCCATATTCTTGGCGGTAGCGCATGCCTGGATCCACGCCAAAAGAGCCTTTTGCACTGAGGCTATCATCCAGCACAAAAGTGGATTTGATGGCGATCGATGAAAAGAAGATGTTGAAGTTATCGTCTTTGCGGAAGTCGGCACCGAGCGCTAGGTTCAAGTAGCCTGGCGCCATAAACCTAGACACCGGGATGGAGTCGTTAGGGTAGGCGTAACCATTGATACTCTGGGTCCGGAAGCTCGAGACAAAAGTAAGGAAGAAGCCCTTGGCGAGTTGCATTCCGAACGTACTCGAGAGGTCTATCCGGTCATCGGTTTTTTGGGCGCCAATTCCTTTGTTGTCGAAGTATTTAATACCTCCGAGTGCAAAGCTAGCGTCGTTGGTCCATTTGATATTGTCTCGGGTGTAGTAGGCAGAACCACTTGCTGCACCAATAATGGAGATGTTGTTGCGGCCCCCTGCATTCCAATTCACAAAAGAAGTTTGGGTTCCGCTCAACGAATAGAGCGATTTAAATTTCCAAAATGCGGTTGAATCTTGGGCGAATAGGGGTAGGATGCCTCCAAGACCAAACATAAATAAGAAAAATGTGTTTTTGGATAATAAAGCCATCACCTTGCAAAAATAATGCGTTTTCTAACCTTACTTTTCTTGTATCTTCCAATTATATCAACAGGGCTTTATGCACAAACTCCAGCAGATTACAGCCTTACTCAAAATTGGGCTGCACTCCCCCAGCAAATTCCTCCAGGTATAAAGTCAAAAATTGCCGATACTTCACTTCACGCAATTGCCGATGTATTTTACGTTTATCCGACCTTAAATACGGCTAAATCAGACCTTGGATGGAATGTACCGCTCGAAGACGCTTCGCAACGCGGCAAAGTACTCGAAACCGCACTGCCCTTTCAAGGGAGTGCTTTTGCTGAAGCTGGGCGCTTTTATTGTCCGTTTTATCGCTCTGCACATTTGCGTTCTTATTACGTTGAAGATCCGAAAGGAAAAGAGGCTTTGGCCTTGGCTTATGCCGATGTTCGGGCGGCTTTTCTCTATTATTTGGAGCACTACAATCAGGGCAGACCCATCATTTTGGCAGGTCATAGCCAAGGAAGTACCCATTGTGGGCTTTTGCTTCAAGAATTTTTCGACGGCCAGCCCTTGCAGCAACAATTAATAGTAGCCTACCTTCCTGGGGTTGGTATTTTTCCCGATGAGCTCAGGCATATTCCGCTGCTCACGAGCCCCACACAAACGGGAGGTTTTGTTACTTGGAATACCTTTAAAAAACGCATAGACCGGTCCTCTTATGACAAATGGTATAAGGGTAGGGCAGTGGTGAATCCGGTTTCCTGGACCCTAGACCCGTTGGTTCCCAAAGAGACCCACAAAGGATTTTTATACGTCGATAATCAAGTATACGCCGCGCAATTTCAGACCCATTTAATTGACGGTGCTATTTGGATTGACAGACCCAAAGGCAAGTTTTTTTTGATGAGTTTAACCATGCGCAATTACCATATCGGAGATATCAATTTATTTTGGCAAGATATCCGAGAAAATGCGCGTTTACGCGTCCAAAGTTTTAATGAAAAATAAGTATTTTTGTAGACCCAAAATCGACACCATACATGACACCTTTTCAAAGACGCCATATAGGCCCAGGAGCTTCTGATGAAGCACAAATGTTAGCGGCAGTTGGCGTAGCATCTCTCTCCACGCTCATCGACCAAACGATACCCGCTCAAATTCGCCTCAATCGCGAGCTCCGCATCGATGCTGCGCTCTCCGAACAGGCTTACCTAGACCACATTACGGCACTAGGCGCTCAAAATAAAGTTTTCAAGTCTTTTATTGGTTTGGGTTACCACGAAACCATTGTGCCTTCTGTGATTTTGCGCAACGTGCTCGAAAACCCAGGATGGTATACCGCCTATACGCCGTACCAAGCAGAAATTGCACAAGGGCGTCTAGAAGCATTACTCAATTTCCAAACCATGGTTATCGAGCTCACCGGCATGACCATCGCCAACGCTTCTTTACTCGACGAAGCCACTGCTGCGGCAGAGGCCATGATCATGTTTTACAATTCGCGCAGCCGTGCCGATATCCAAGCAGGCCGCAACAAATTTTTTGTCGACCAAAACACCTTGCCCCAAAGCATAGACGTCATGAAGGGCCGCGCGCTCAATTTGGGCATCGACTTCATTGTTGGCGACGCCACTACCTTAGCTCCAGACACCACTTATTTTGGTGTGTTTGTACAGTATCCGAACGCCAAAGGCCATATTCAAGATTGGTCTGCTTTCATTGCTGGCTGGAAAGCCGCCGGCATGCAAGTTGCGGTGGGCTCAGACCTACTTTCCCTTGTTTTACTCCAATCTCCGGGTAGCATGGGCGCCGATGTTGTAACGGGTTCTGCCCAGCGCTTCGGGGTGCCAATGGGCTACGGAGGCCCGCACGCCGCTTTCTTTGCCACCAAAGAAGACTACAAACGCAACTTACCAGGCCGAATCATTGGTGTGTCTAAAGATGCCGACGACAACCAAGCCCTACGCATGGCCTTGCAAACCCGCGAACAACACATCAAACGAGACAAAGCAACCTCCAATATTTGTACAGCCCAAGCACTTTTGGCGGTTATGGCTTCTATGTATGCTGTTTACCACGGTCCAGATGGCATCCGCGCCATAGCCAACCATGTTCACGCTTTGGCGAGCACCGCTGCCAAAAGCTTGCAACATGCCGGCATTGCAATTGGCTCCGGTCATTTCTTCGATACCATTCACGTACAAGGCGTCGATTGCAAATCCATAAGAGGCAAAGCAGAAGCTGCAGGTCTCAATTTCAATTACATCTCTGACAACGAACTCAGTATTTCTTTTGGCGAGCCACATACCCATGCAGACCTACAAGCGGTCTTGGCTGTTTTTGGTGCTCAATTTCATGACGCCACAACGTCCATTCCAGCTGCGCTTAGCCGCACTGAGCCCGTTCTTTCACATCCTGTTTTCAATTCCTATCATTCGGAGTCTCGCATGATGCGCTACCTCAAACGTCTCGAAAACAAAGACCTTTCTTTGGTACACTCCATGATTCCGCTCGGTTCTTGCACCATGAAACTCAATGCAGCCTCAGAAATGATGGCAGTAACCAACCCACAATTTGCCAACATGCACCCGTTTGCTCCCTTAGATCAGGCAGTAGGGTACCACACAATGTTCGCACAACTTGCCCAAGACCTCTGCGAGGCTACCGGTTTTGCAGCAGTTTCTTTGCAGCCTAATTCTGGTGCACAAGGCGAATACGCAGGCTTAATGGTCATCAAAGCTTACCATGAGTCGAGAGGAGATTTCCAACGCAAAAAAATGATCATTCCGTCTTCTGCACACGGCACCAACCCCGCATCTGCTGTCATGGCAGGTTTTGAAGTTGTGGTTACCGGCTGCGACGAAAACGGCAATATTGACATCGAAGAACTTCGCAACGTAGCCACCGAACTCAAAGACGTGTTGGCTGGAATTATGGTGACTTACCCATCTACACACGGTGTTTACGAAGAAGGCATCATCGAAGTCACGAGCATTATTCACGACAACGGAGGCCAAGTATACATGGACGGCGCTAACATGAATGCGCAAGTTGGCCTAACCAACCCCGGTAATATTGGTGCCGATGTCTGCCACCTTAATCTTCACAAAACCTTCGCCATACCACATGGCGGTGGAGGCCCTGGTATGGGTCCGATTGGTGTAGGAGCGCACCTCGCGCCTTTCTTGCCGAGTAACCCGCTCATCAAAACTGGTGGTGAAAAGCCAATCCACGCGATTTCAGCTGCGCCTTATGGTTCTGCTTTAATTTTAACCATTTCTTACGCCTACATCAAGATGCTAGGAGCTGAGGGCTTGCGTCGTTCTACAGAATTAGCGATCCTCAATGCCAATTACATTGCTTCTCGCTTAAAAGGCCATTACGACACCCTCTACACCGGCGCCAACGGTACAGTTGCTCACGAAATGATACTCGATTGCCGAGACTTCAAAAGAACTGCCGACATCGAAGTTGCAGATATAGCCAAGCGCCTGATTGATTTTGGCTTCCATGCACCCACTGTTTCTTTCCCTGTTGCCGGAACCCTCATGATAGAGCCAACAGAGTCCGAGGACAAAGAAGAACTAGACCGCTTCTGCGACGCCATGATCAAAATTCGTGAAGAAATCCGCGAGATCGAAAATGGCCATGCCGATAAATCCAATAACTTGCTCAAAAACGCACCGCATACCGCAGATTGCATCATCAACCGCAACTGGACCTACCCTTACGCGCCGCAAGAAGCAGCCTACCCACTACCTTATCTACTGGAGTCTAAATACTGGGCCCCTGTGCGCCGCGTAGACAACGCCTACGGTGACCGCAACCTCGTTTGTAGCTGCCCTAGCGTAGAAAGTTACGCTCATATTCAAGATTAATGAAACTCGATATCCTTGCTTTTGGTGCCCACCCCGACGACGTCGAACTCTCTGCGGCGGGCACCTTGTTGCATTACGCTGCGCAAGGTAAAGCAATTGGTGTGGTAGACCTTACTGAAGGAGAACTCGGCACCCGCGGTTCTGTAGCCGCTCGTTACGAAGAAGCCGCTGCCGCTGCCCAAATTTTAGGCTTGAAAGTACGCAGCAACCTGCGCATGCCCGATGGTTTTTTTGAGCACAACCAAGCCAACTTACTCAAAATTATCGAACAAATTCGTTTGCATCGGCCAGCAATTGTAATAGCCAACGCACTTTCAGATCGCCACCCCGACCACGGCAGGGCAGGCTGTTTAGTAGCCGAAGCCTGTTTTCTGGCAGGTTTGCGCAAGATCAACACCGAGCACAACGGCACGGCTCAAGAAGCTCACAGACCGCGAATGGTCTTGCATTACATCCAAGATTTTCAGTTGGAACCTTCTGTTGTTTTCGATGTAACGCCTTTTGTGAACCAAAAATTAGCGTGTGTAAAAGCTTACAAAACGCAGTTTTTTGACCCCAATTCAAAGGAGCCCAATACACCCATATCGGGCGAGTTATTTTTTGATTTCTTAAAAGGACGCATGCAAGAAATGGGCCGCCCGGCTGGCCTCGACTACGCCGAGGGCTTTGTGATCAATAGGCGTTTTGCTGTCAAAGATTTATTTGACCTTATTTAATAGCCCGTAACTTTCCCTTTATCTACTGCCGGAATGCCGTTAGTCATCCAACTCGGGGCTGCTTCATTCATGAGGTAGTGGTCAAAGAATTGACGCATCCGAATAGACAAATCATATTTGTTAGCCAATTTGGTGAGGTTGTGGTCGTCCCCATTGTAATTGAGCATCCAGCAAGGTTTAGCCAAGCGGCGCATTCCGTTGTAGAGTTCTATACCTTGGTACCACGGCACAGCGCCATCGCGGTCATTGGCCATGATCAGCAGTGGGGTTTGTACTTTTGGTAAGTGAAACAACGGTGAGTTGGCTATGTATAGCTCTGGCTTTTCCCAAATGGTGGCGCCAATCCGGCTCTGGGTGCTTTCGTACTGAAACTGTCTATTGAGCCCGCTACCCCAACGGATGCCGCCATACGCCGAAAACATATTGCTTACGGGCGCACCGGCCATGGCGGCAGCAAAGCGTGTGGTCATGGTAATGAGCATTGCACTTTGGTAACCACCCCAACTCTGCCCCTGCAAGCCCATGCGTTTGTCGTCTATCGGATAATTCTCGATGAGGTAATCTGCTGCACTCATGATACTGTTGTAGGCGCCTTCTGCCGGCTTTCCAGGTTGGTAACGAATGTCTGGCACGAATACCAAATAACCACCACTGGCATACTCGGTTGGGTTAATGATACTTGCCGAAGGCTTGGGCGCTTGGTAGTTGTGTAGGTTATCCGAATTGAGTTCGTAATAATAAAATAAGAGGGGGTATTTTTGACTTGGGTCGTAGTTTTCAGGTTTGTAAAGCAAGCCTTCTAATTCTTTGCCATCGTAGGCCTTCCATTTGACGCTTTCCACCGTAGCCCAATTGTAAGCGCTTTGCTGCGGATTCGCTACTGAAATTTGGCGCCCAGTATTCCAATTGGCTTCGTGTAGCCATAGGTCAGGATAGGTGTTAACGTCCATTTTTCTGAGTAAATAGGTATTGGATTTTTCTGCTTTTTTGAACCCCGCAATTCTTTGAGGAATTTCAATCTTTTTTTGCAGCCCGCTTTGATCGTATAGATAAAGTATTTCATTCTTATTGGATTTGCGAAGTCCGATAAAATAACCATCCTGAAGATCCAAAAAGGCGGAGTCGCGGTGGTTGCGTTCAAAGCGGAGCTCAATTTGTTCTTTGGTTGCGCTTTCATTGGAAATACTCGTTAGGGTTTTTGCTTCGATATCATAGCTCCAGATGTCGAATTCAGACTGTAAACAAACTGCTTTGGCATTTTTGGTAAAACCAAGGTAACCAGCGGGTCCGGCTTCCATCGGCATGCCATTTAAGTCTTCTTCCCATTTGAT
>JALRJE010000056.1 GCA_023268965.1 Crocinitomicaceae bacterium | reverse complement strand
AAGTTTTGTCCGAATAAAGACCTGCTTGGCGTATCGTGAACATATACCGAGAATTGATTGCTGAACTCAAATTTGATCAGTCCCAGACTATTCCAAGGACCAGGGTCTTGCTCGATTGAGTAGGGAAATGAATTGCTCCCCATATTTTTCCAGTTGACAGTCTGCGGATCGATTTCCTTTTTTGCGGCACCATAAATGCGCATGTGTTCTTTTTCTAAGTAGTTCGGATTGCGTTTGAGCGCAGGTAAAATTTCATTCTTCGCAATAGAGCTCGGTACGCGCCAAAAAGGCAGGCTCACAATTTCATAAATTTTGGAGCTTAATTCAGGTGTTGGGTGTTCTATTTTGCCTATAATGACCCGGTGAATTGCTCTTAAGGTATCATTTGCAATAAACTGTAATTCAAAGGAGGGGAGGTTAATTGAAACATATTTTTTGGGTTTTAACGATGCTTGCCTTAGCCGGTCTAAAGAAATTTGGGCATGATATAATTGCTCTTGCTGAGATTGTCCGAATGCAATAACGGTTACTTTACCTATTCTACCATCTGGATTCAAGTTGTGTGCCCGTTGATAATTTTTCAGCGCTGCTCTTATTCCTAAACTATCTGTATTTGCATCGATATAGCCCAAGGCATTCAACCCAATTTTGAGTTGTTTCCAGGCTAGATTTCGATCTTCTTTTTCTGTGGTAAGCTGGAAGGAAAGCGAAGCTAAAGTGGCGGTGTCGCAAAAATGATAGAGATGCTTCGCAAAATAGCGATAATTTGAATCTGCAGGCCCTCGAGTTAGGCATAAGGAGTCCGTATTTTGAAGTGAAACAAGCCAATTTGTAGGAAAGGATTGAAATTTTTTTGGTTTGAATTTCTTTTTTTCAAAGTCGATGAATCCGCTGTCTAAATCGTGAATGGTTGTGCCGATGTAATAGTTGATCAGTAGTTCGTTTACAAGCCGGTGACCTTTTAATTCTGGAATCATTCTTGATTCGGGAAGACCAAAATGCTTGGCTTTTGAAAGTGAATTAGACCATCTTTGTTGAATTCGCTCACTTTGCTTTGTTGAATCAAAAAAAGGTTGAAATTCTGCATTTTGATAGAGTTGATAAAGTTTTTGTCTCTCTTCTTTCGGAATAGAAAGAGAAGGGTGTCCTTGTTCAAGGAGCAATTTAATCTTTTTTGAGTCGGGTAGGTGTTGGTTGGTCAAGAAGTCTTTTTTTGATTCAGCTGATGGATTTGACGCGCAGCTGTAAAAGAAAACTATGCTAAGCATCATACTTGAAAAGAAATGAATATTGACCTTCATTTTATGCTTATTTTCGTTGAATGTAGTTAAAAATTCTCGAAATTCAATGGTTATTGGTCTTATTATCCTCACTGCTTTTGTTTCCTGGCAAGGTTTTCAGAATTCAGCTTTTTTAGAACGCATGCTCTTTATTCCTTACCGGATCAAACATCAAATGGAATGGCCGCGCTTTTTTACCCACATGCTGGTGCATATAGATTGGTCTCATTTGATTTTCAACATGATGACACTCTATTTTATAGGAGACTTTCTTTTTAAGGAATACAGCATACTTTTTGGGACGGTAAAAGGCGTTTATTATTTCCTGGCACTTTACCTCATGGGTGGTTTGTTTGCTACCCTTTATTCGTATTATCGTCATCAAGATAATGTTGGATACAGAAGTTTAGGTGCTTCAGGTGCCGTAACTGCCGTGCTTTTTGCGTTTATAGCAGCTCACCCAAGTCAAGGGCTGATGCTGATGTTCATTCCAATTCCGATTCCAGCCTACATTTTTGGACCGGTTTACTTGCTTGTCGAATATTATGCTTTTCGAAAAGGAAATACAGGAATTGCACACGATGCCCATATTTCTGGTGCCATTGCAGGTATTTTATTTGTTCTGTTTTTTATTCCTGGCTATGGACAATTTTTTGCATCTTTGTTACATTAGAAGATTTATAGCCAATGCTTTACGTTAACAATAACGGTTCTGTTTTAGCGGGAGATGCGCCTACCATTTTGCCTGGTAATCGTGCTCATCTCTATGGCGACGGCGTTTTTGAGAGCATCCGAATCATTAATGGTCAGCCGCTCAATCTAGAAAATCATATACTGCGCCTGCTCGCAGGAGCGCGCGCCATTCACATGCGTCCGTCTGCAAGTTACACAACAGATTTTTTTGAGGCTAAAATTTTAGAGTTGTGCGCCTTGTCAGCAATCACAGAAGGGGGCCGTTGTCGGTTATCTCTAGATCGCATCAGTGGCGGTGCATATTTACCTGATGCCAATGATGCCACTTACTATATTGAGGTTTACCCATATGAGGTCAATCATTTTGAACTGAATGCCCGCGGATTAGAGCTAGATATCTATCAAGAAATCAAACTCCAAAAAAATGTGCTGTCGAATTTCAAGACTAAAATGGGTTTACCTTATGTGATGGCAGCGCTCTCTGCAAAAGCAAATGGTTTAGATGACGTTTTTTTGACGGATGTTAAAGGTCAAATATTAGAGACGTCGTCGTGCAATATATTTATTATTAGCAATGGAGTGCTCTACACACCGGGCTTAGACGAAGGGTGTTTGGCAGGTACCATGCGCATGCAAGTCATCAATTTAGCAATTGCTAATGGTATCAAGGTATACGAATGTGCAATTCTTCCACAAAATTTAATGGCCGCCGACGAAGTTTTCTTGACCAATGCCATCCGAGGAATTAACTGGGTTGGAGGTTATCGAACCAAACGCTACCAAAATAATATCTCTCGAAAACTCGTGGTCTTACTCAATGCATATTGGGAAAAAGCCATACAATAGTTTTCAACAATTGACGAGCGCTGCTGCAGAAATACCTAAATTTAAAGTTCCCTTTTTACTGCGCACATGTACCTTGTTTTTGATACCGAAACCACCGGCCTTCCTCGCGATTTCAACGCTCCAATTACCGATTTAGATAACTGGCCTCGTGTTGTTCAGCTCGCATGGCAACTCCACGACGAAGCCGGTGAGCTCATTTCTCAAAAAGACTACATCATCAAGCCCGAAGGTTTCAATATTCCATTCGAATCAGAAAAAGTACATGGAATTTCTACCGAACTGGCACAAGCAGTTGGCGAAGAGCTCAGCACAGTCCTGACCTTTTTCATTAAAGACCTTGAAAAGTCTAATTTCATGGTTGGCCACAATCTGAAGTTTGACGTCAATGTTTTAGGTTGTGAGTTTATCAGACTTGGTCAAGAATCTCCGTTAATCAAACCCGTACTAGACACGTGTACTGAGCGCAGTGCACAACTCTGCCAAATACCAGGCGGCCGCGGAGGTAAATTCAAATTACCAACGCTAACCGAAATTCATCAGTATTTATTTGGAGAACCTTTCAATGAGGCACACAACGCCACCGCCGATGTCGAGGCAACTGCTCGTTGTTTTTTAGAGTTGCTGCGCAAAGCACACTACACCCTAGAAGAAATTCTTCAAGAACCGGGTTATTTTGAGTCTTTTCAGACGCTCAATCCAGAGCCAATTCAAAAAATCGGAATCCAACATGTCAATTTAAAGGCGCAAAGTGAGCAACTAAGGATTTCCAAACGCAAGACACAAGCGCCAAACATCCAAACGCCCATTCAACCTATCGATGACCAAGATGTTGTTTTTGCGCATTTACACAATCATACCCAGTACTCCATTTTACAATCGACCGCCGAGGTCGGAGCACTTCTACAAAAGGCTGTTGCGCTCGGCCAGCCTGCCGTTGCTTTAACAGATACTGGCAACATGATGGCTGCATTTCAGTTTGAAAAATTAGCTGCTGTGCACAATGAAAAAGTAAAAGCAGAAAGGGCGGCAGCTGAAGAAAAAGGGGAGCCATTTGATGGAAAGGAGATTTTACCCATTATTGGTTGTGAATTCAATGTGTGTAGAGACCATCAAGATAAATCAATCAAAGACAATGGCTACCAAATTGTGTGCTTGGCCAAAAATAAGAATGGCTATCAAAATCTAATCAAACTCGCTTCAATTGCCTACACCAAGGGCATGTACTATGTGCCCCGCATTGACAAAAAATTGCTCACGCAGTATAAAGAAGACATCATTGTTTTAAGCGGTAATTTATACGGGGAAATTCCCAATTTATTACTTAGTGTGGGCGAACGACAGGCCGAAGAAGCACTTTTATGGTGGAAGGCTGAATTTGGCTCAGATTTTTACATCGAAATTGGCCGTCATGGCCTGGAGGAAGAAGATAGGCTCAACCCCTTACTCATTGACCTCGCAAGAAAACATCAGCTCCAGCTCATCGCCACCAACAATACCTATTACATTGAGCAAAAAGATGCCATTGCCCACGATGTTTTGCTTTGTGTCAAAGACAACGAATTAGTAGAAACGCCCAAAGGCCGAGGTCGCGGATTCCGTTATGGCTTAGAAAACGACTCCTACTACATGCGCAGTACAGCAGAAATGCTGTCTCTTTTTTCAGATCTACCCGAGGCCATAACGAATGTGGCTGAAATTATTGCCAAATGTGAGCATTATGGTTTGGCAAGAGAGGTCTTGCTACCAGCTTTTGACATCCCAACAGCATTTATTGACCCTCAAGATGCGCTAGATGGAGGCAAGCGTGGTGAGAACGCATTTTTACGCCACCTTTCTTATGAAGGAGCCAAAAAGCGGTATTCCGTTATCACCGAAGAAATAACGGAACGCCTAGATTTCGAACTAGCAACAATCGAAAAAACAGGTTATCCAGGTTATTTTTTGATTGTTCAGGATTTTTGTAATGCAGCGCGCCAAATGGGTGTTTCGGTAGGTCCTGGTCGGGGTTCAGCTGCTGGTTCAGCAGTTGCCTATTGCATCGGAATCACCAACGTAGATCCAATCAAATACGATCTCCTTTTTGAGCGCTTCTTAAACCCGGACCGCGTCTCTATGCCCGATATCGATATCGACTTCGACGACGAAGGCCGCAGCCGAGTCATCGACTACGTCATTAATAAATACGGGGCCAATCAAGTGGCTCAAATCATTACTTACGGAACCATGGCAGCAAAATCTGCTATTCGCGATACCGCCCGAGTGATGAACCTCCCACTTCCCGAGGCAGACCGCTTAGCTAAACTCATTCCCGATCTATCCTTACGCAAGCTTTTCAACATGCAAGAACCCGAGCTTATTGATAAATTGCGCAATCAAGAAGCAATAACCAATGCCAAAGAATTGCGGCGTATTTACCAAGGCAAAGATCTTCAGGCCCAAGTTTTACAGAAGGCAATGGAAATTGAGGGGTCTGTGCGCAATACGGGTATCCATGCTTGTGGTGTTATTATCACACCTGACGACCTCACCAATTTTGTTCCAGTTGCTATTGCCAAAGACTCCGAGATGGTCTGTACGCAATACGATAACGCTGTTGCTGAATCTGCTGGTTTGCTCAAAATGGACTTCTTAGGTCTTAAAACCCTAACGCTGATCAAAGATGCAGTGCGTTTGGTCAAAGAAAATCACGGAGTCGACTTAGATCCAGATACTTTTCCTATTGATGACGAGGCAACCTATGCGCTGTTTCAGCGCGGAGAAACAGTTGGTATATTCCAATATGAATCGCCAGGAATGCAAAAGCACCTCAAAGAATTAAAACCTACTGTATTCGCAGACCTCATTGCCATGAACGCGCTGTACAGGCCAGGTCCAATGGAGTACATTCCGTCCTATTGTAAGCGCAAGCACGGAGATGAGCCCATCATCTATGATTTGCCAGACTGCGAGGAGTACCTCAATGAAACCTACGGAATTACCGTATACCAAGAACAGGTCATGCTCTTGTCTCAAAAGTTGGCCGATTTCACCAAAGGTGAGGCCGATACACTTCGTAAGGCCATGGGTAAAAAGGACCGTAAGGTGCTCGATAAAATGAAGCCAACATTTATTGAGCGCGCCACAGCAAAAGGTCATCCATCTACAACTCTCGAAAAAGTATGGAAAGACTGGGAAGCTTTTGCTTCCTATGCTTTCAATAAATCGCACTCTACCTGTTATGCTTGGATTGCCTACCAAACTGCTTATTTAAAAGCCAATTATCCTGCAGAGTATATGGCTTCGGTACTCAGCAATAACATGTCCGACATCAAGCAAGTTTCTTTCTTTATGGAAGAATGTCGGCGCATGGGTGTTGAGGTACTCGGGCCAGACATCAATGAGTCGGGCTTTACTTTTGCTGTAAATTCCTCGGGTGCCATTCGTTTTGGGTTAGGGGCTATCAGAGGAATGGGAAGCGGGCCAGTAGAAGCAATTATCGAGGAAAGAAAAAACAACGGTCCGTTCAAAGATATTTTTGACGTAACCAAGCGCATTAATCTCAGACTTTGTACAAAGCGTTCATTTGAAAGTTTGGTTTTTGCCGGTGGCTTTGACTCCTTTAACGATACGCATCGTGCGCAGTACTTTGCAACAGATACTAATGGACGAACATTTTTAGAAGCTGCAATTCGTTTTGGTGCGAGTATTCAAGAACAGGCACATTCTTCACAGCACACAATGTTTGGCGAAGCAACCGGGACTACCATGCCTGCCCCAATGATTCCCAAGACAGAAGAATGGCCTGCAATATATAAACTCAATCGAGAAAAAGAAGTCGTTGGTATCTTCATTTCCGGTCACCCTCTCGATGACTTTAAAGTCGAAATCTCCTCGTTTTGTACAGGTACTGTAGCCATGCTTAATGATCCATCAGCACACTTAGGTCGGGATCTACTGATTGCAGCGGTCATTACCAATGCTGAACACCGCAGTACCAAACGCGGTGATGCCTTTGGTTCGCTGTTTATAGAAGATTACCAAGAAGCCTTCAAGCTTAATTTATTTAATGAAACGTATTTGAAGTTCAAGCATTTTATGGAACCAGGTACTTTTGTAGCGATTAAAGGTCGCATAGAAGTTCCGCGCTTTAGACAATATCCTGAATTTGTGGTTTATCATATGGAATTGCTCCAAGAGCTCCGAGACAAGCGCGCTAAAATGCTCAAGTTGCGTTTTACAGCAAAACAACTTGACCAAATGGTTATTGAACAGCTCCACGAACTCTTTGAGGCAAACCCTGGCAGCTGTCAGTTGCATTTTACGGTGTTTGACCCATTAGATGGTATCGAAGTATCACTACCTTCTAGAAGCGTTAAGGTACAGCCTTCTAGCCAGTTGTTTAAAGAACTAGCAAAGCTTGATATCCAGTTCAAATTGAATTAGATAAAAAACGCTCCTTTTGGGAGCGTTTTTTATTTCATATTTCAAAGAATTATGCTTCGACAAGCTCTTGAGGAACGAGAATTCGACCACAGTGTTCGCAAACAATAATTTTCTTTTTGGTAATGATGTCAAGTTGGCGTTGAGGTGGGATTTTATTGAAACAACCTCCGCAAGAATTACCTTTCTTTTCTTGGGTTTCTGATGCACGAATGACTTGAACAACGGCCAAACCATTCTTTGCATTGGTGCGCAAACGCTCATAGGCAAAAACAAGTCGGTTATCGATGTTTTTCTTGGCAGCATCAGATGCTTTGATGAGCTTTTCTTCATCTTTCTGTGTTTCACTCACAATGGCATCGAGCTCTGCTTTTTTGCTGTCGAGGTCACCTTGTTTCATTTCAACGCGCTCTACTGCCTCGGCAAGTGTTTCTTTTTTGAGGTCAATTTTGTATTTGGCCTCTTTGGATTTTTTGTCGTGGAGTTTGATCTCGAGTTCTTGGAATTCGATTTCTTTGGAGAGAGATTCAAACTCGCGGTTATTGCGCACGTTATTTTGCTGCTCTTTGTATTTTGCGATTGCGCCTTCGGCTTCTTTCACGGCAATTTTACGATCAGAGATTTCGGTTTCGATTTCTTTGATTTCTTCGTTTATTTTAGAGACGCGTGTGTTGAGCCCAATGATTTCGTCTTCAAGACTTTGTACTTCTAGTGGAAGTTCACCACGAATGGTGCGTATGCGGTCAATTTCAGAGTCGATTTTCTGGAGTTCAAAAAGCGCATCCAATTTTTCTGCGATGGTACCTTCTTTTTTGGTTGCTGCTGCCATGTGCTATAGATAGTTAACGGGATTCGTATTCAACTTAGTTAAACGGACCGCAAAGTTAGGAAAATTTTCTGTAAGTTGTTCAGCTAAAAGTTCACTGGTAAATTGCTCACTCTCGTAATGTCCGATATCGGCAATGACGATGCGCTGATCCGCATCAAAAAATTCATGATACTTAAAGTCAGAGGAGATGTAAAGGTCTGCTTTAGCGCTAATTGCGTCTTGAAGTAGAAAGCTTCCGGCTCCTCCGCACAAAGCCACGGTTTGGATGGTCTCTTGGAGAATAGCCGTATGTTTAATAGAGCCACAACCAAAAATTTCTTTTACTTGTGCCAAAAACAATTTGGTTTCAACAGGTTTTGCTAAGGTTCCAAACATTCCAGCTCCTCTGTTTTGATGCATATTTTGGGTTGGTAAGACATGGTAAGCTACCTCTTCATATGGGTGTGCATTTTGCATGGCACTTAATACTTTTGGGAGTTGGTGCCGCTCGACCACATATTCCAATTTATACTCCTGAACCTCTTGGCTGACCTCTAATTTTCCGATATGCGGTTGGGCATTTGCGGTTGGTGTAAATGCACCAGTTCCCGAAGTTCGAAAATAACAATCTTTATAGTTGCCTATTTGTCCTGCACCTGCTTTTGTCATGGCCTGGTTCAGCAACTCAAAATTTTCTTCTGGGACATATACCTCCAACTTGTAAAGGAGTTGATTCATGGGTCGCAAGATTCGGCATTCCTTTAAGCCTAGTTTAGTGGCAATTTTCCCGTTTACGCCTTCTATATGGTTATCGAGATTTGTATGTATCGCGTACAAGGCAATGCTATTTTGAATACAGCGCTCGAGTACGCGTTCCACAAAGCTCTGACCATTAAGACGTTTGATTCCTTTGAATACAATTGGATGATGCGCAATGATGAGGTTGCAATTGCTGGCAATAGCTTCCTCAACAATGGCTTCGGTTACATCTAAGGCAATCAAAACCCCTTTAACCTCAAGCTCAGGATTACCATAAATGAGCCCTGAATTGTCATAACTTTCTTGAAGATGAAGCGGGTACTTTGCCTCTAAATAGCGGCTGATTTTTTGAAGTTGCATTATAGATTTTTTGTCAAACCGAATTGAAGACCCCAGCCTTTACTTTTGTGTATGTAGTCTTCGTACGGCTTGTATGAATTATTGAATTGCGCTCTATAAATGACGCCCAAGCGAAAAGCGTAATCAGTGTCTAGTGGGGCTTCTAAACCAAAAGAGCTGATCCAAGAAAGAGTAAAGCTATTCATGGTATTATTTACTTTGATTTGGTCATCGTATGCTGCACCTAATGCATTTGTCCATTGGATATCTTGCTTGAAACCCTGATAGAGCCCAGGTAGCAGTCCGAGCCCGCCATAGATTTTGAATTTATGACCACTTGTAAATTTAAGTTGAATCGGAAGCGCCAAATACCGATATCGAGTCTGGTAGTTAAAAGTAGAATCAGAATCTAAAGATGCGAAGGCATATGATTCTCCATTTTGCAGCCATGATACCGCACCGTCTATGTAGAAGTGTTCGGATAAACCCATGCAGATTCCAACTTGATGAGACCAAGCTTTGAGCTCGAGTTCATCGGCTCGCGTGCCAAGAGGTGTTGGTAAAAACGCATCGTTGGAAACCAACGCACGAAACATTTGCATGCGCTGACTTTCAAAGTAATAGCGCGTCGGGTAAATCTTTTTGATGTCTTTGTTGAGGATTTGGGAATAACCTGAAAACGAAAGTGATAGTACTACAAGGTAAAAAACATACTTCATAAGTCAAATTTACAATTTTTTAGGCTGCTTCTAAAAGTCTTGATTTAGGTCAAGATAAAAGGTAGCTGTTGCGCTTTAAATTTGTACCAACTAAAAAAAATAAGAATGGAAACAAATTGGAAAGTAGATTCAATGCACAGTGAAGTAGGCTTTAAAGTGCGCCACATGATGATTTCTAACGTGAGTGGTTCCTTTGGTACATTTGATGCAAATGTTTCAACCCAAGGAGAAGATTTTGCTTCGGCAAAATTTGATTTTTCTGCAGCAATTGAAAGCATCAATACAGGTGTTACAGATCGCGACGGACACCTGAAGTCAGCTGATTTCTTTGACGCTGAAAACCATCCCGCTTTAAAATTTACGTCAACAGACGTTCAAAAAGTTGCCGACGATGCCCTAGAAATTACAGGTAACTTAGAAATCAAAGGAACAATAAAACCTGTTGTTTTTAAAGCTGAATTTGCAGGTATTGCTGTTGATCCTTATGGTCAGACCAAAGCTGGAATGACACTGACTGGCAGCATTAAAAGAAGCGAATTTGGCCTGACTTGGAGTGCTGTTACCGAGGCGGGTAATATAGTGGTAAGCGATGAAATTAAGCTCGCTGCCGAACTGCAGTTTATCAAGCAGTAAGTAAAGACTTGACCACCTTTAAGGCTTCGGTAATATGGCCTACGGGATTGGTCTGAGAATTAAAAATTCCGGCCACTTTGCCATCGAGTCCGATGACGTAAGTGACTCTACCAGGAATAAGCCCAAATAAATTCCCAGGTACGCCAAATTGTTGGCGTACCTTTTTTTGTGAATCTGATAGCAGCGGGTAAGGCAACTGATGTTTTTGTTGAAAGTTTTGATGTGTTGCGGCGGCATCTGAGGAAATTCCAAAAACTTCACAGCCAAGGTCAACAAAATCTGCATAAGCATCTCGAAAAGCACATGCTTCTTTCGTACACCCGGGTGTATCGTCTTTCGGATAAAAGAAAAGAACTAATATTTTTTGGCCTAGATAGTCATTGACTTGAATATCTTTTCCAAGACTATCTGGCAGACTAAAGATAGGGCAGTGGTCTCCAATTTGAATGGTTTGGCTCATGGTTGTAAGGCAGTTTTAAATCGATCGAGAACGCGCTCGCGCGCCATTCGGTGGTCAACAATTGGTTTTGGGTAATTTGGGGTTCCGAATTCCGGTATCCATTTATGGATATATTCAAATTTCGGGTCAAATTTCTTTTGTTGGGCCTCGGGGTTAAATACCCTAAAATAGGGCGCTGCATCGCAACCGCATCCTGCGGCCCACTGCCAACCTCCAATATTGCTGGCAAGCTCGAAGTCGAGGAGTTTTTCGGCGAAATAGCGCTCTCCCCAACGCCAATCTATCAACAAATGCTTGGTCAGGAAGCTAGCCACCACCATTCTTACCCGATTATGCATAAACCCCGTTTCATTGAGTTCACGCATGCCAGCATCTACCATAGGGTAACCAGTTTTACCCTCGCACCAAGCGTTAAATTGCGTTTCGTCGTTTTCCCAAACTATGCGGTCGTATGGCGCTTTAAAAGCATTGGATACAGTATGTGGAAAGTGGAATAAAATCATTTGGTAGAAGTCGCGCCAAATGAGTTCATTGAGGTATTTTTCGTTCAATGCCAAAGCTTCCTTGGCAAGGGCACGAATGGAAATTGTGCCAAAGCGCAAATGCAAACTGAGTCTGGATGTGCCCAATACTGCAGGGAGGTCGCGCTGTTCGTGGTATTTTTTAATAATGGCGCTCGGGGTGGAATTTTGTGGAAAAGACTGAAATTGATGAGGCTCAAAGCCCATCTTTTCAAGCTTGATCAGCGCTTCTGTTTCAAATTGATGAAGTCGCGCTGTGTGTTTCTCCGTTGGGAAAGCATTAAAGTCATCGGCGCTAAGTTTTGCTTTCCACTTGCGTGCGTAGGGGCTATAGATGGTATAAGGTAGGCCGTCGTCTTTGGTCACCTCATTTTTTTCAAAAATAACTTGGTCTTTGGCGCCTATAAAAGCGATCTGAGCTGCTTTGAGCTCTTCAAAAAGAAGTTGATCGCGCGCGATTGCATTAGGCTCGTAATCTCGGTTGGTGTAGACGGCATTCGCGTTGTACTTGCGGGCTAAGTTTGGAATTTCAACTTTAGGATCTCCGTAAAGCACCACCATATCCGAACCCAACGAACGATACGCTTGCTTCACTTTATTTAATTCCTGATGGATAAATAAAACGCGCTGGTCGTTTTTGGGAAGTAAATCGAGAATGGTGCGGTCAAAAATAAAAACAGGAATTACTTCGGAAGATTGCTCAAGGGCTTTAAAGAGCCCAGCATTGTCATGGATTCTGAGGTCTCGGCGATGCCAAAAAAGGGCGGTACTCATTTGCCGTCGTATTCAATAATATTGTTTTGCGTTTCCCAAAGTTTGACACTCAAACCGAATTTAGTGTCGAGTTTATTTCGAAGTAAATTCCAAATGACTATTGCAATATTTTCAGCAGTAGGATTCAATTGTGCAAATTCAGGGCAATCTAAGTTTAAATTCCGATGATCAAAACGGTCTTGAACTTCAGATCCAATGAGGTCTTTTACTATTTTTAAATCAATGAGGTAACCGGTTTCTGGATCAACTTCACCGTCAATCCATACCTCGAGCGTATAGTTATGACCATGGAAATTAGGGTTGTTACACTTGCCAAAAACGGCATTGTTTTTTTCATCGGACCAATCTGGTCTGAATAAACGGTGCGCCGCGTTAAAGGTCGCTCTTCTACACACTTTCATATGCTGCTTTGGATATTGCTTCTAGGTGCTGATTGAGTAAAATTTTAAACCAGGCTGTATAGGCATGTGGATATTGTTCAAGGTCTTTCAATAGTTCGCTTAATCCGATCCATTTGTAAGCCTCAACTTCTTCTGTATTTATTTTTGGTTCTTGATTGCCATATGCAAACACGACATGATCTATTTCGTGTTCGGTAAGCCCTTGGTCAAGCTTTGCTTTGTAGGTAAAGGTAAAAGCCGTTTCCATTTTGGCGTTAAGGCCCATCTCTTCTCGAAGCCTGCGTGCTGCAGCTGCTAAAGTAGTTTCTCCCGGACGTTGGTGACTGCAACAAGCGTTGGTCCAGAGCAAAGGGGAATGGTACTTATGAGCAGCACGCTGTTGCAAGAGCAACTCGCCTTTTGAATTGAATACCAGCACTGAAAAGGCACGATGTAAAAGACCAAGCTTGTGGGCCTCTAACTTTTCTATTTGACCGATTTCCGTATCGTCTTCATTCACTAATATGACGAATTCAGCGGTCATTATAGGATGTTCAGATTGTGTCGTACGTAGGAGGTAAGTAAAATGCGCATTTTACGGTAATTCGGTAGGCGAATACGTTCATTAAGTACGTTTTCGGCTGGGGTTTGTTTGATTTTGTTAAAAAGCTTGAAATAATATTTGTAGGCCATATAGACGCCAAAACGTGCACTTTTCGGCAATAATAATATACCCTCGTAACCTTTTTTGAAGTCAAGTGCAATATCGGCCTCTATTTCTTTTTTGAGTGCTGTATTAAATGCGGATAGGTTGATACCAGGGAAATAGGTGCGGCCAAGTTCTTGGTAATCTGCTTTGAGGTCTCTTAAGAAATTGATCTTTTGGAAAGCAGCGCCAAGTTTCATGGCATATGGTTTGAGCTCTTCGTAAGACTTTTGGTCTCCATTGACAAAAACTTTTAAGCACATAAGACCAACCACCTCTGCAGAACCGAGTATGTAAGTTTCATATTGACCCTGATCGTAGCTTTGTTTTTGTAAATCCATCTCCATGGAGTCGAGGAAGGTATCGATCAACTCAGTTGGTATTTGGTATTTGTTGACAGCCCATTGAAAGCTATTTAAAATTGGATTAAGGGAAATGCCTGCCTCAATTGCTTCGTAGGTTTGGGCTTTAAAATCGGCAAGTAATTTTTCTTTATCAAAACCATGAAAAGTATCGACAATTTCATCCGCGAAACGCACAAAGCCATAAATAGAGTAAATTGGTTTTTGTAGGTCTTTATGCAAAAAGCTAATACCCAATGAAAACGAAGTGCTATACCTTTTGGTGGTTAGCTCGCTCATTTCTTGGCATACGTTGTCAAATAAAGCTTTCATAGTGTCGGTTTAATAGTTTTTGGAAATAATTTGTTTGGCAACAACTTCTCCAGAAACAATTGAGGGAGGCACACCTGGCCCCGGAACGGTGAGTTGCCCAGTGTAGAATAGATTTTTGATTTTTTTATGTTGCATTCGAGGTTTGAGAATGGCAGTTTGGAGCAATGTATTCGCCAAGCCATAGGCATTTCCCTTAAAAGCATTGTAATCATTTTTAAAATCTGATACACAAAAACTTTTTTTGAAAACAATATGATCTTTGATGTCATTTCCCGTCAAATTTTTCAACCGCTCCACTAATATATCAAAATATTTCTCGCGGGTGGCATCGTCGTCTTCGAGGTCTGGAGCTAATGGAATTAAAAAGAAGAGATTTTCAGAACCCTCTGGCGCAACAGTTGAATCTGTGAGTGAAGGAACACTCATGTAAAACAACGGTTTGTCTGGCCAACTTGGATTTTTGTAGATGGTTTTTCCGTGTTCGTTTAATGACTCGTCAAAAAACAAGTTGTGATGCTCGAGGTTTTCTAATTTTTTATTGACCCCAACGTAAAACAAAAGGCTAGAAGGTGCCATGGTGCGTTTATCCCAATAAGCATCGGAATAGTTGGCATTATTTTGCAATAATTTTTGGTCGGTGTGGGCGTAGTCGGCACCTGAAATAATGATATCGGCTGCATGGAACTCCCCATTTACAATGGTGCCAGTTGCCTTACCATTTTCTATCACAATGCGTTCTACATTGGCAGAGGTCTGAATTTGATATTGTCGCCAGGAAGCATATTTTGTTGGGCCTTTAATATTCATAGCACAAATTTCTTCCTCATCAGCAACAGTCTCTAAAAGAAAATTAATCCTCTCCTCTAACTGGCTTTTATTATATTCTAAAAGTTCATCGAGTGCAGCAGA
>JALRJE010000048.1 GCA_023268965.1 Crocinitomicaceae bacterium | reverse complement strand
AACTTAGAAATGACAGCCTTAAGTGCAATGAATTGGTTGCGTTATGTCTTACAAACGAATCATTTTTGAAAAGTGTAACTTTACCAAATGATACATCATTCTACTTTGCCCGTCATGGAACACTTCTATACGCTGCAAGGCGAAGGAAGCCACAGCGGTAGATCTGCTTACTTTATTCGACTCGCCGGCTGTGATGTAGGCTGTGTATGGTGCGACGTCAAAGAAAGTTGGAATATCTCCCCGGATCAATACATGAGTATTGATTCTATTCTTGAAGCTGTAGGGCAAACTGCTACCGATTTTGTTGTGATCACGGGTGGTGAACCAACCATGCATGACCTCTCGCCGTTGACCACTGCTTTAAAAAATGCAGGTTATGAAATCGCTATTGAAACTGCCGGCGTTAACCCGTTGTTAGGCCAAATTGATTGGTATTGTTTTTCGCCAAAAAAATTCAAAGCTCCAATTGAAGAAGCTTATGTTTTGGCCCAAGAGTTAAAGGTGGTCATTGCTCACCCCTCCGATTTTGAATGGGCTGAACAACACGCAGCAAAGGTAGGGCCGAACTGTATATTATATCTTCAGACAGAATGGGAGAAACAAGAGCGCTTTCTTCCCCTAATTATAGACTACATCAAACGCAACAAAAAGTGGAAAATCTCGTTACAATCGCATAAATACATGCACATTCCATGAGGACGAACCTATTTTCCTTCTTTATTTTCATTCTTACTCTTCAGACTGTTTTTGCACAATTCCCTTACTCAAGTACAAGTAAAAAAGCCATCAAGCTTTTTGAAAAAGGCCAAAAAGCACCGACTGAACTGCGCAATCCAAATACCGGTGCACTTAATTATCAAGAAGGTATACTTCTTTTAAATGCTGCAATCGACAAAGACCCCGAGTTTTGGGAAGCTTATCTGCTGAAAGCTGAATTCCTAGAGTATCAACGCAAATATGCCGAGGCCGCAGCATGTTATCAAAAAGCCTTAACGATCGACCCTACCCATAGCATTAGCGGGAGTACTCATTTTTTTTTAGCCGTCTGTTTGCTGACAATAGGAGAATATAAAGAAGCCCTGCAAGCAATTGATGTCTTTCTGAGAAACCCCAACGCAAACGAAAAATTACAAGCACAAGCCTATCAAATCAGGGCATGTGCTGAATTTTCTGTTGCGGCTGTCAAGAATGCCAAGCCCTTTGCACCAAAAAATGCTGGTGAAGGCGTTAACACCCCTTTTGCCGAATATTACCCCACACTAACCGTAGATGGTCAACAACTGTTATTTACCCGCCGCCTTCCCATGATACAAGACGGGCATCAAGACGAGCAAGAAGATTTTTATGTTTCCTCATTGGACCAAAAATCTAATGTTTGGACGCTCGCACAACCCATGCCTTCCAATATCAATACAACTTGGAATGAAGGGGCACCAACTATTTCAGGCGATGGTAAAACCATCATTTTTGTTGCTTGTACCGACCCTTCTGGTGTGAATTACGGTGCCAACAGAACCGGCAAGGGTTCTTGCGATCTATTTATCACTCAAAAAATAAATGGCCGCTGGAGTATACCCATCAATTTACCCGGAGCTGTGAACACTGCCAATTGGGAAACGCAGCCATCACTCAGTGCAGATGGACAAACATTATATTTTATTCGAGCCGTCCGATCGCGAGATGGTCGTGCAAATAGTGATATCTATGTGAGTAATCTTTTGCCCAATGGCAAATGGTCTGAAGCTGAACGTTTGCCAAATATCATAAATACGGCTTCTAACGAAGAATCTGTTCAGATTCATCCAGATGGTAAAACACTCTACTTTGCATCTAGAGGCCATATTGGGCTGGGTGGATCAGACCTTTTTATGAGTCAAAAAGATGCCCAAGGAAATTGGGGAAAACCAATGAATCTGGGCTTTCCGATCAATACACACTTCGATGAAAACTCCTTGTTGGTTTCTGCACAAGGTGATATCGCATTTTTTGCATCTGACAGACAAGGCGGTTATGGAAATTTAGACATCTATTGGTTTGAACTACCTAAAGAACTACAGGCAAATCAAACCTATTATTTTGAAGGAACGGCCTTCGACGCTCTAAATTTGAACAAATTAGCAGCACACATCCAACTCACGGACCTATCGAATGGCCAAATTATCTTTGATGGTTATGCCGATGCATTTGATGGTAAAATTACCGTTCCACTGCCAATAGATCATCAGTATGCCGTTCTGGTGAACCATCCTGGCTACCACCCGTTTTCTCTTAATTTCGACTTTACTCGATTAGAAACCTCCCAAAATTATACGCTTGATATGCCGCTAAATCCGGTCAATTCGACTGCTGAAAACATCCTAAACAACGTCTTTTTTGACTTGGCAAAAGCCAGCTTAAGACCAGAATCAAAAGTAGAACTCTCCAATTTAAGTGCATATCTAAAACGCAATCCAAGTATTAAAATAGAAATTCAAGGACACACAGACAGTCAAGGCGATGCCGACCAAAATTTAATACTATCAAATTCCAGAGCAAGAGCAGTAGCCGACTTTTTAGTTCAGGAAGGTATTGAGCCTGAAAGACTAACTTACAAAGGCTATGGCTCTGGCCAACCGCTTATTACCGATGCACAAATAGCACAACTCAAAAATACTTCCGAGATAGCAGCAGCACACCAAAAAAACCGTAGAACCAGTTATAAAATTTTGCCATGATTCCTTTATTGAGACTGATCCGCATCAAAAACTTATTGGCTATTCTGCTTGCCATGGTTGGCGTTGCCTATTTCTTGCACCGTAATAATCCCTATGAGGTGATTGATTTCGATGCAACTTACTACGGTCTTTTGATTTTTTCGACACTCATTATTGCGGCCGCTGGACACATTATCAATGACTATTTTGACCTAAAGGCCGATCGAATCAATAAACCTGAAGCACTCGTTCTCACTAAATACCTCAACAAGCGCTGGGCCATCTTAGCCAATTGGCTGCTCAATATTATTGGTTTCGGTATTGCTATTGTGCTTTCTTTGCACTACCATACGCTTTTGTTTATTTTCGTCCACCTGTTTTCTATAAATCTACTTTGGTTTTATAGTGCTTATTGGAAAAGGAAGTTAGTACTTGGCGCAGCAATTGTTGCGTCCTTACCTGGGCTAGTACTGTTTCTTTCTAGTTGGTATTTTCAGGTGCTCAACGAAAATAGTCTTCCATTTTCTCCATATCATCACCATACATGGTCTACTTATCTCGATTACCGCTTTATTTATTTTGTAGCTATCTGTGCCTTCTTTATCAACTTGAGTCGTGAAATTATTAAAGATATCCGCGATATTCCCGGAGACAGCATTATCGATGCACCAACTATACCGCGTCAAATTGGTAGTCGAAAAGCTGCTTTACTTTCTTTACTGATTCTTCAAATGCCAGCGCTGTTCTACCTTATTCTTAAACTGTTCTCTGACTTTGCCTTGCCCAGTAGATATACATCAGTTGTACTTTTGACATTGGAACTCCTATTTTTAGCCGGATTGATTGCCTATTTCATCGCTCCTGCTTTCTTAGATCGTTGGCTACGCCAACTGCCAAACTTAGCACTTCTCTTAGGTCTCACTTGTTTATTCTTCTAAATGCAGCTCGTACTTGGATCGGCATCGCCACGCAGAAAGGCGCTACTAAGTGAACTCGGATTTGATTTTCGAGTCGTTAGCGCCGAAACAGATGAGTCTTTCGACCCTGCACAAAGTCCGGAAGAAATCGTTCTCTCGATTTGCCGCAAGAAAATAGCCGCAATTTGGCCACAATTAGCCGCTAATGAAAAACTCATTTGTGCCGATACCATTGTATTTCTAAATGGGAAGGTTTTAGGGAAACCGCAAAGTAAAGCCGATGCTATTGAAATGCTTCAGCTACTATCCGGAAAAACACATGAAGTTTATACGGGTGTTGTCATTAAAGATAGTATTGCAGAACACCAACTCGTTGATTGCACCACTGTTCGTTTTCAAGAACTCAAATTAGAAGATATCATTCATTATATCGAAGCGCATCAAGCAATGGATAAGGCCGGTTCATATGGCATACAAGACTGGATTGGCCACATTGGAATCGTGGAGATCAGAGGTTCATATACCAATGTAATGGGCTTACCTACCCAACGGCTCTACCCTTTTTTAAAGAACCTCATAGCATAAGACAGTTCTTTTTTAAACAAAAAAACCGCAGGAATCCTGCGGTTTTTTTGTTGTGTTCATAAGATGGCTTGTATATACTTAGAGCGAAACCTTAAATTCAATACGTCGGTTTTTAGCATCCTTTACTTCTGGATCGTCGTCTTCATCAATTTCGATACTCGGTGTGGTATCTGTCCTAAAAGTTTTGATCAGTCGTGACTCATCGATACCATTTTTAGTGAAGTATTTTACTGCAATTGCAACTCTTTTGCGATCCAAATCAAGATATACTTCGTTTTCTTCTCCGGCTTTGATTTCAAGTGCGTTGTTATGACCAATTATTTCTATTTTCAACTTTTGATCAGCATTCATTTGTGCAATAATGAAATCTAAATTTTCTCTAGCGTTTTCTGTGAGGGAAGCTTTACCTTGGCGGAAGTAAATCGTTTGGGCTGCAATTTTTTTATCGATAGACATTTTGTCGTCGATTTGCGGTGTTTTTTCGTATACTAAATCGGAAAAAGAGTCTTCAATTTTGGGTGGTTTAGCGTTGTAACAAGCGCACTCGGTTGAGTTATCGACCAGACGAACAATAATGTTGTCAATGTAATAGTATGCATGCGTAAGAGGGTCTGCCTCGGCATCTTTTGGTTTTTTAACAGCTTGATATGTTGTTTTGTCGTTGAGGTCAAAGTTGCCAATAGTCAGGTATTTTTCATCACCTTTCGCTGTATAGATATTACATACCTTTTCCCAATTAAAAAAGCCGTTGTATACTTTGTTGACTGTAGATTTCATGACGTGGTCTCCACTCATGTAGATAGCACCGGCCTCCCCATTGGCAGGCTTGTCTTTTGAAAAGTAGGCAGCCATGTTATTACATGCAAATTTAGAAGACTCGGCCAAAGAAAGTGAATATTCAACACAGTAGGTGAGGCCTTTTTTAAGGGTGACGGACTCCTTCCCTTGCATGAGTTGAATGGTGATGTAAGAGCGCTCGCCTGCTAATTTTCCGGGCCTAAATGCTACAATACCTGCGTAGACATTTCCTCCGTTTTCGGTGGTAGGCTCTTCATAACCATAGATATTGGCTGGAATACCGATATCCCCATTTACTGATTTGGAGAATAAATCTGCTTTGATTTCTGTTGGAGAACTAATAGCTGAACCTGCGGCATCTATACTATTCAGTTCAGAAAGATCATCAGCAGCACCTTCAAAAGTAATGTTGATAATTTCTTTTTCATTGGTTTTTTTGCCCTTTTGAGCAAAAAAGCTTTGACTGAACAATAGAACCGAACAAGCAAGTAATAAGCTACGAATTGGTGTGGTTGGTGATTTCATAGTTTTTAACGGTATTTATAAATACTTTGACCATTTCTGGATCAATATCGGGATACACCCCGTGACCCAAATTTACAATATGTCTTTGACTTTGGCTCGGTCATCAACTTGCCGAGTGATGAGCAGCGGAATTTCATGCTTGGCCTGCCGTTTCTTTGATGAGTTCAGCCTTGCGCTTGTCCTTCTCGACAATGATCCTGCGTTGCGCTTCCT
>JALRJE010000044.1 GCA_023268965.1 Crocinitomicaceae bacterium | reverse complement strand
TTTCTGAATTTGATTGGGAAAAAACAGCAAAAATGGAAGATGTTGTGAAAGAAGGCGAAATGCTTACTTTCAAAGTCATCGGAAAAGATCCAAAAACTAAAAAATGGAAATTATCTCGCAAAGTTCTATTAGAAAGACCAGTTAGAGAAGGAGAGGAAGCTCGATCTTAGCTTCTTAATTTTCATTAATTTAATAAAAAGGCAAATATTATTTGCCTTTTTTAATATAATGTTAAGATAATCTATTCTATCTTTAGGTTAAATTTGCATAAAAAATAATTATCATCATGAGGAAAATTTATCAAGTATTTTTATCGAGTATATTAGCTATTTCGGTTAATGGACAGACGCCAATAATTACCATGATTTCCGATGGTGATTGTTCAGGAGGAACACCAAAGGTTGTGGAATTGTACGCACAAGGTACTGTTGATTTTAGTCTCTATTCAATTGAGCTTCAATCGAATTCAAATAGCACATGGGGAAGCGCTGAAAGTTTGGCTTCTCTCGGAATAGTAACAAATGGGTTTGTTTATTTGTACAGAACAGCAGACCAAGCAATTTTTAATGTTGAATATCCCAGTGCATTAAATATAATAGGACTAGCAGCCTCCCTTAATTTTAATGGCGATGATCGTATTCGAATAATTGAAACCGCTACTTCAACTGTAATTGACCAGTATGGTCAAGAAGGATTAGACGGTACAGGAACTGCATGGGAATATACTGATGGTTACGCCAAAAGAAATTCCGGTTCAGGTCCTGAAGTACCTTTTGTAATTGCGAACTGGACTTATGGAAACGGTGCATTGAATAATTTAGGCGTTTGTCAAGGAGGAGCAAACCCATTCGAAACAATTATTGGCCTTGGGACCTACACACCATCTGTTGTGCCCACTTCGCCAACAATTACAGCAACCCCTTCTTCTTTAACAGGATTTACACAATTTGTAGGGTCACCTTCTGCAGAGCAAACATTTCAAGTTTCAGGTACTTTATTGACAGGCGACATTACACTCACAGTAACATCTGGAGATTATGAGCTTTCTGAAACAGCGGGGGGTATTTTTGGTAACACAATCACACTTACCCAAATGGGTGGACAAGTTACTCCGACAACGATTTATCTGCGTTTAAATGGCACAACCGCTACATCTCCTGCGAACGGAGTCGTAACGCTTACTTCTGCCGGCGCAACAAATGTTATTGTTACTTCGGAGGGTCAAATTTTAAATCCTGCCCCAACAATTTTTGTTTCAGAAACGGCTTTAACGGGTTTTTCTCATTTTGTTGGAACACCATCAGCGGAGCAGACATTCGAAGTTTCAGGTAGTTATTTAACAAATGATATCGTAATTACTGCCCCAGCTGAATATGAAGTGTCATTAACAGCCGGAGCTGGTTTTGCTGCTTCTTTGTCACTAACTCCAAACAATGGAGCTGTAGCTAATTCAATTATTTATGTTCGTTTGAATGGAGCCTCAGGGAATGCCAATCAAGTCGGTGACATCACTGTCGCATCTGCAGGTGCTGCTGATCAAACAATCTCGCTTTCTGGTGAAACACTCGCTTATAATTTAACTACCATTGGTGCTGCAACTATTATAGATGCAAATGGTGTTGGCGAGTCAGTTGGTAATTTGGTTGAACTTCGTGGTATTGTACATTGTATCGATTTTAGAGGAGGTAATGGGTACAATGTAACAGTAATTGACGGAGCGGGTGATGGTATTCAGTTATTCAGTTTTAATCAAGTTGCAGGTTATGAATCTACTGAAGGAGATTCGCTACAGATTTTTGGCACCATTTCTCAATTCAATGGTTTATTACAAATTAATGCAGCAGATATTGTTGTAATTTCCCAAGGAAACCCAACAGTTTCTCCTGTTGTTGTAAGCGCTCTTGACGAAGGTTCTGAAAGTCAACTAGTAGCCTTAGAGAATTTAACATTTGTTACGCCTACAACTACTTGGCCGACAAATGGAAATGTGGATGTAACTGATGGCACCTCTATTTTTACAGTTAGAGTGGTTAGTGCATCCCCCTTGTCTAATACTGCGGCTCCTACAGGTGCGTTCAACATTACAGGTCTTGGTGGGCAGTTTGATAACTCTTCTCCTTTTGCAAGTGGTTACCAAATCTTCCCTTGTTCGGTAGAGGAATTGTGTAATCTTGATGCAACAACGACTACTACGGATGTCACTATCGAAGCGAATGCAACTGGATTAACTTACCAATGGGTAGATTGTGATAATAACTACGCAGTAATCACGAATGAGACCAATCAATCTTTTACACCAACTGTAAATGGAAATTATGCGGTTGTTTTAACAGATGGAGCTTGTTCTGATACTTCTGAATGTGTTTCAATTAGCACAATTGGATTGAATGAAGGGAATTCATTCTCAGTTTCTGCGTATCCAAACCCAGTAAATGATGTATTAACAATTCAAGCAGCTGATCAACATTTTAACATGACAGTATTGAACCTAGAAGGTAAAGTATTGGCAACTTATTTAAACGTTGATACGAAGTTGGAAATGAATACTTCCAGCTGGTCAAAAGGAATCTATACTGTTTTAGTTTCTAATAACGCTACAACTAAGGCGATTAAAATTGTGAAATAGATCGAACTCCATAGAAAAAAAGCGGTTGTCTTTGGCAACTGCTTTTATTAACATATAACGTTGTAACCAACCAAAGTTTGCAGCGTCTTACGATATGAAGCCACCTTCGGGTGGCTTTTTTATGCCCAAAACTTTGTACCTTTATTTTAAATAGTTTGAAATGAAAAAATTACTCCTCTTATTGCTCCCATTTGCTGCATTGAGTCAATATTTCCAGCAAGATGTCTCATATAAAATTGAGGTCAAACTCGATGATAAAAACCATGTTTTGCGTGGTTTTGAATCGCTGAGCTACAAAAATAATTCTTCTCAAACCTTGCAAGAGATTTACATGCATGTTTGGCCAAATGCTTATAAAAACAAGGAGACTGCATTGGCGCAGCAGCTCAAACGCAACGACGGCGATAAAATAGCAAAAGCAGAAGAAAAAGATTTGGGCTTTATCGATTCTTTAGATTTCAAGATAAACGGTGAAGTGGTGAAGTGGAATTACAGCGAAGCGCATCAAGATATTGTCGTTTTAAAACTCTCCGAAGGTCTGAAGCCCGGAGAAAGCATTGAGATTACAACTCCATTTAGGGTAAAAATACCTTCTGGTAGTATATCTCGGCTAGGCCATATCGGACAGTCGTACCAAATTACACAATGGTACCCTAAGCCGGCAGTGTACGACCAAAACGGTTGGAACGCCATGCCTTATTTGAATCAGGGTGAGTTTTATTCGGAATTTGGGAGTTTTGATGTCAAAATCACGATTCCAGCTAACTATGTAGTGGGTGCTACTGGCGAGCTACAAACAGCAAGTGAAGTCGCATTTTTATCAGACAAAGTCAACGAGAGCAATAAAAAATTAGAGAAGCTCCTTCAACAAGAAACAGACCGTTCCAAGAATTTTCCAGAATCGGCTACAGAATGGAAAACCATTCAATTTAAGCAAGACCGCGTCCACGATTTTGCATGGTTTGCCGACAAGCGCTTTTTGGTCTTAAAAGGCGAAGTCGTACTGCCGCATTCTAATGACACTGTAACTACTTGGGCTATGTTTACCCCTCAAAATGCCAAACTTTGGGCCAATTCCCTGGAGTACTTACACGATGGTACATATTATTATTCACTCTGGAATGGCGATTACCCATACAAACACGTCACTGCAATCGATGGAACTATTAGTGCTGGTGGTGGAATGGAATACCCAATGATCACCGTTATTGGCAATGCAAGCAATAAGGAAGAACTCGAAGTAGTGATTGTACACGAAGTAGGGCACAACTGGTTTTATGGTATATTGGGCTCCAACGAACGCGTTCACGGTTGGATGGATGAGGGCTTAAATACGCTCAATGAAATGCGTTATGTTCAAACCAAATACCCTGATAATACACGCTTTTCAGATATGGTCGCTGGTGGGCGTTTTCACCTCAATGACCTCGATCACCATGACTCCGGAGACATCATGTACCGTTCATTAGCGAGTTTTGGCCTAGACCAACCGCTTGAAACCCATTCTGATGATTTCTCGAGTTTCAATTATGGCGCCATTATGTATCAAAAAACAGGGGTCATTTTTTATTACCTCATGGATTACCTCGGTGCTGAAAAATTTGATGCCGCTATGTCCGCCTATTATCAGCAGTGGAAATTCAAGCATCCGCAGCCTGCCGATTTACGCAAAGTATTGGAAACCGAAACCGGTAAAGATTTGAGTTGGTTATTTGAAGACCTCATTCAAACCACCAAACACATCGATTATAAAGTTAAAACGGTACAAATTTCCAAAACCGGTAGTGTTGTCAAGTTGGCAAATAAAGGACAAGTTAAAGGTCCTGTGGAAGTCAATATTTTTGGTAATAATGAATTATTAGAAACCGTTTGGGCAGAACCTGGTCAAAAATCTATCGCTATCAAAACGCCTTACGCTTCTATCAATAAAGTTGAACTGGACCGCAATAATGACATTCCTGAATTGAACCGTCAGAACAATTTATGGGTAAAAAACCAAGTATTTCATAGACTTGAACCCATCAAATTTGAATTTTTATTTGGCGATCATCAAAAAGACCAAACCGCTATTTTCTGGACTCCTATTATCGCAGGCAACGCCTACGATGGCCTCATGGCCGGAGTAACCCTGCATAACATTGGTTTGGCTCCAAAGAAATTCACTTATCTACTCAGCCCTATGCTCAGTACCTCGCGCTTGCGTCCTGCAGGTGTTGCTGAGTTTTCATACCAGGTTTTACCCACCAAAGCGATTGAACTCATGCGTTTGGGTTTATCCGTTAAATCTTTTGGAACACATCGCAACGACCTAGCAAACTATAAAGCGCACTATTTTGTGGCTTTCTCTCCTTACGTCTCTATCAATTTTGGTGCGCGTAAAGCACGTCATGCCTTTCATCATGATTTATTGATCCAAGGAATTTACAAAGAAAATATTCTTAGCAACAACATTTCTTACAATGATCAAGGTATCTTCGTCCAACACACTTCTAATTATAGAAAACCAGTTTATCAGTTGCAATGGACCAATCGTTATGAGTATTTTAAAACAGGTGAGGAATTTGTCTCTAGAGTCTGGACCAACCTCAATCAGAACTTCTCCTACCGTCTCGGTAAATTAGAGCGCGATATTTCCTTGAATCTTTTTGGTGGCTTTACACTTGGTCATCAAATTTCGAATTTGAGTGGGGACCGTTATTTTTGGTCAATAAACGGCTTACAGGGGCAACAAGATCTATTCTTGGAAGATTATAACTTTGGTCGTTCTGATGTAAGTGGTTTTTGGTCTCAGCAGCGCATGGACCGCCATGGTCAATTTCATACAGGTAATTCTGCCGGCAGCAATGTCTCATGGTTAACGACGGCAACAGTTTATGCACAACTACCAATTAAACCCAAGTTTATTGGCGTGTTTTCAGATTTAGGTTTCGTAAACGGGGGGTTAAAGTCTATAGATACCTACTACAATGCCGGTCTTGCGCTTCGTTTCGGAAAAGTATTTGGATTGTATTTTCCGCTGGTTTATGGTCATAATGCAACAGAAGAAGGCAATTTCATAGCGGGTAATCTCTTTTCAAACTACGCTCAAAACATTCGCTTTACTTTGCGCATCAATCCGGTCAATCGCTTAGGATTACACGCACTTTTAAATTCATAATATGTCAGATAATCGCCTTTCATTTGCAAAACTCTTTTGGCCTAGTTTTTTAGCTGTTTTCATCGCCGGTCTGGTGGGCATGGTTTTTTTCTTTCTCATCCTAGGGGGTATTATTGGCTCTTTTGGAGATTTTGGTCCAGAACCACTCGCATTACAGAATAAAACCGTTTTGCACCTCAAACTTTCTGGCCAGATTCAAGATGAATCCGACGAATCCTTCGATCCAACTTCATTTCGTCTGGACCGCACAATGGGTCTTCCGGAAATATTAATCGGCTTACAAGAGGCCGCAAGCGATTCAAAAATCAAAGGCATCTTTCTCGAAATGAGCAATCCGAGTATGGGTATGGCTACAGCAGAGGAGCTCAGAATGGCTTTACTCGATTTTCAAAAATCCGGGAAGTTTGTGGTGGCGTATCTGACTGGCGAACAAGTGAGTCAATTGGATTATTACGTAAGTAGTGCATGTAAGGAGGTCTATGGTATGCATGGTTCTTCCTTTATATGGAGTGGGCTTCAAGCCGAGAGTTTCTACATTAAAAATCTTTTGGATGAGTTACAGATTGGGGTCATGGTGGTTCGCGGAAAAGAAAATGACTTCAAAAGTGCTGTCGAACCTTTCTTTCTCAACAAAATGTCAGACTCAAGTCGTTTACAAATGCAAGTGATATTGCAAGATCTGTGGGCGCAAAATCGAAATGATATCGCAGCCTCAAGGCAATTGGATACAGTTGCTATCGATTCGCTCGTCAATAATTTGGCTGTACGCAACTTGGATCATGCTGCTCAACAAAAGTTGCTCGATCAAACAATGTATAGAGGTGAGGTCTTGGCCTTACTCAAGAAAAAAGTGGGCATCGATGAAAATACGCCATTGCGCTTGCAAGCTTTTGCCAAATATGCCCGAGATACCTTTCACGACCATCAATTGCTGGCGCGTCAAGAACGACACATTGCGGTCATTCTTGCCGAAGGAGACGTAGAAGCTGAGGGTGACCAAGTCAGTACACAGCGCATGACAAAATTATTGCGTCAAGTCAGAGACAACAGTGAGGTAAAAGCGGTTATTCTACGTATTAATAGTCCGGGCGGATCTGCCTTGGCAAGTGAAGAAATCTGGAAAGAGGTGGCGCTTACTGCTGCTAAAAAAACGCTGTATGTGTCCATGGGTGACTACGCTGCCTCCGGGGGCTACTACATTGCTATGCCAGCAGTAAAAATATTTGCAAACCCCATGACTATAACCGGTTCTATTGGCGTTTTTGGTGTTGTTCCTTACGCAGGCGACTTTTTTGAGAACAAACTAGGCGTAACTACCGATGAAGTCCGCACGCATCGCTATGGCAGTTTGTCCCTGACCAAACAGCTGAGTCCAGAAGAATTGAATTTTATGCAAGAGGAGGTAGATGCGATTTATTTGAAATTCATCGAGCGCGTCAGCGATGGCCGTCACATGACTCAAGCGGAAATACAACAAGTAGCACGTGGTCGTGTTTGGACCGGCAAGGCTGCCCAACAGTGTGGTCTGATCGATGAACTCGGTGGTATGCATACAGCTATTCAAGCGCTGCAAAAAAAGGCCGGAGTGAGTGAGGTCGTCTTTTATCCACAGCAAGAAGACGATACTTTTAGTACTATTTTGGCCTTATTAGATGAAGAACTTGAGGGTGAGAAAAGTCGATCAAATGCCCAAATTCCACAAGAATTACTGCTCTATTATCAAAAATATGCACAAATTATGAAAATGAAGGGGCTGCAAATGCGCTTGCCTTTTTCGTTCTCTATCCGTTGATTTTACTAGTTTTTTCTAAATTATTGACAATAAAATAGTTGGTTTTTTTCACTTTGTTGAAGAATTTTTATCGAGTATTAAACAATAATTGTATATCATTGTTATTGTAAAAGTTATTGGCGGTATCCGAAAAGCCACAAAAGAGTAGGAAAAACTAAACCTATCTATTTTATGTTATTTTCTTTATCTAGCGCACTCAAAGTGCAAGAATTATTCGAAAAAGGAGATGTGTATACTTACACTGCATTTACCTTTTTCATTGGAACAATGGCCATGATGGCTGCAGCTGCATTCTTCTTTATGGAAATGCGCAACATGGAAGAAAAGTGGAGAACCTCCATTTTAGTTTCTGGTCTCATCACCTTCATTGCCGCAGTTCACTACTATTACATGCGTGATTACTTCACAGCAACTTCTACATCGCCAACGTTTTTCCGTTATGTAGACTGGATGCTTACAGTTCCACTCATGTGTGTTGAGTTCTATTTAATTACCAAAAAAGCAGGTGCTAAAACAAGCCTACTATGGAAACTTATCTTTGCTTCTGTAGTCATGCTCGTTACTGGTTACTTTGGAGAAGCTGTAGATCGTGGTCAAAGCGTTCTATGGGGTGTTCTTTCAGGAGCAGCTTACTTCTACATCGCTTATTTAGTATGGTTCGGCGAAGTGGCCAAATTGGCAGAATCGGCTGGTCCGGCTGTAGCTAAAGCAACACGCATTTTAGCATGGTTCGTATTGGTAGGATGGGCAATTTACCCACTTGGTTACATTATCGGTACACCAGGCGGTCTATTTGGCGCATTTGGTAGTGATGATCCAAACCCTTGGATGGATGTTGTTTACAACATTGGAGATGCCGTCAATAAAATCGGTTTCGGTTTGGTTATTTACTCATTAGCTAAGTCTGATTCTAAGGCGTAATCCTTTACACTTAAAAGTATCAAAAGGGAGGCGAAAGCCTCCCTTTTTTTATGGTATTTTTTTAATAAACCTTCGGAAAACTTTTCGGGTCGAGGTCGTGCATCATGTCGAGTACTTTTTCGATGATGTCGTCGATGTTGGGCTTGCTAAAGTAGTCTCCGTCTGAGCCGTAGGCAGGGCGGTGATCTTTGGCAGCCATGGTTTGCGGCGCGAGGTCAAGGTGTTGGTAGCCGTTTTGCTTCACTAGAATTTGATCTAGCATGAATGCACTAGCTCCGCTACTTACATCCTCGTCTACGATAAGCAAGGCATTGGTTTTGGCCAAAGATTTGGAGATAAGGTGCTCGGTATCAAATGGCAGTAATGTTTGCGCATCGATCAGTTCTACGGAAATATCCATTGCAGAAAGTTGTTGAACGGCAAGTTCGCAAATATTAAATGTTGATCCGTAAGATACGAGCGTGAGGTCGGTTCCTTCTCGTACAATTTCAGGAAAGCCCAGCGGTTCGGTAAATTCCCCAAAATTGATAGGCATGCGTTCTTTGGTGCGGTAGCCATTGAGGGGTTCTATAACGAGTGCAGGTTCATCGGCTTTTAATAAGGTATTATAAAAAGCTGCGGCTTTGGTCATGTTGCGCGGCACACAAACGTGGATTCCTCTTAACGCATTGATGATCATGCCCATTGGTGAGCCGCTGTGCCAAATACCTTCTAAACGATGCCCACGCGTAGAAATAATGAGGGGTGCCTTCTGCCCGCCTTTGGTACGGTATTGGACTGTAGCGAGGTCATCTGATAAGATTTGAATCCCGTAGAGGAGGTAATCTAGGTATTGGATTTCGGCAATTGGGCGCAAGCCACGCATAGCCATACCAATACCTTGCCCAATAATTGTGCATTCGCGGATACCGGTATCTGAGACCCGCAAATTGCCAAATTGCTCTTGCAAGCCCTCTAGACTTTGATTAACACCACCAATTCTGCCAGCGTCTTCACCAAAGACAAGTACTTCAGGGCGGCTTTCTAATATTTTTCGGTAGTTTTCGCGCAAGATAATACGACCGTCTTCTAGTTGTGTTTCGGCCGTGTAAGCAACCGGTACTTTTTCAATATTTGCAACGCACTCATTTGAGTTGGAGAATAAATAAGAACTGTAGCGATCTTGTGCTTTGTGCTGGATGCGTTGTACCCATGCAACTAATGAGGATCGTTGAGGACTTTTATCTTGGAGACTTTGGCGCAAGAGCAAACGTGCATTGCTTAGGAGGTCACGGCGAATGCTGTCTTTTTCTTTGCTGAGCTGTTGGTGCATGTTGTTGGCACTTACATATAATGGGTGTGAGGCATCAAAGCTAGAAAGAATGGCCAGAAGGTCATTTTTATCTTCAATGATATCTGCAGTAAAGGCTTGCCAAGCATTGTTTTTAGCGTTTTTGACACGTTCTTTTGCAGCATTTGAAATGCCCTCTAATTCTTCTTCAGTAGCTAAGACAAGTCCTTTTTGTGCAAAAGAGAGGATCCATTCTTTAAATTTGGCAATACAATCAAAATCGGATTCCCATTGCAGGCGTTCTTCTGATTTGTAGCGCTCGTGTGACCCGGAAGTAGAATGCCCTTGAGGTTGATTTACTTCCTTAACATGCACCAAAACAGGAACATGTTGTTCGCGTGCAATTTGAACAGCTTTTTCGTAGGTTTCGCAAAGGTGAGCGTAGTCCCAGCCTTTGGTAATAAGAATTTCAAAGCCTTTTTGATCGGCATTGCGCTGAAAACCGGCTAGTGCATCTGATATGCTGCCTTTGGTAGTTTGGAGTTCACGCGGTACAGAAATGCCATAGCCGTCGTCCCAGACGGACATCACGAGCGGCACTTGAAGCACGCCCGCTGCATTCATGGTTTCCCAGAAAGGGCCTTCAGAAGTGGAGGCATCGCCGATGGTCCCAAACGCAACTTCATTGCCTCCTGCACTGAATTTTTTGAACGCTTCTATATCTTTTAACGTTGGGTGTTCGCGGTATACTTTGGAGGCTTGCGCCAAACCGAGTAAACGCGGCATTTGCCCAGCAGTAGGAGAGATATCGGAGGAGCTATTTTTTTGCGCCATGAGGTTTTTCCATTGGCCATTGGCGTCAAGGTTGCGTGTGGCGTAATGCCCTCCCATTTGACGGCCTGCAGATTGAGGCTCAATTGTTTCATCGGTGTGGGCGTAGAGCCCAGCAAAATATTGTTCTAAAGTAAGGGCAGAGATCGCCATCATAAGTGTTTGGTCTCGGTAATAGCCCGAGCGGAAATCTCCGTCTTGAAATTGCTTGGCCAATGCAATTTGGGCAAGCTCTTTTCCGTCGCCGAATATGCCAAATTTTGCTTTTCCGGTGAGCACTTCTTTGCGACCTAATAAAGAGGCTTCTCGGGATTCACAAGCCAATTGATAATCAAAGATTACCTGTTGCTTGAAACTATTGAAGTCGAGTTGCTCGCTCGTTGGTGTCGCTTTTTCTTTGGCCATTTTCTGTTGATTGCACACAAATATACGTAAAAAGGGCCTGATTTTTGTTCTAAAATGTGCAATTTTACCCCTTATGAAACCAATACAACTCGAATTATGCGCAGCCTCAGTGGAGGCACTTTGGCTTGCTAAGACACACCGTTTTGAGCGCATTGAACTCTGCCAAAATCTAGAACAAGGAGGCTTAACGCCATCTGCAGGTCTTATCCAACAGGCCTTAAATTTGGGTTTGGAAACCCATGTGCTCATTCGGCCTCGAGCTGGAGGTTTTCATTATAGTCAAGCAGAAATGGAGGTCATTCGCCAAGACATCCAATTTTGTCAGGAAGTTGGGGTAAAAGGAGTGGTAGTCGGTTTGCTCAAGGCAAATTTCGAGTTAGACAAATCTTTGCTTGAAGATTTAATGCAATTGGCACCCGAGCTTGACTGGACCTTTCACCGCGCTTTTGATGAAAGTGTAGACTGGAAGCGTTCGCTTGATATGCTCATTGAACTCGGATTCAAACGTGTGCTTACCTCCGGATTTGCCTCAAATGTGGAGCTTGGAATTCCCATACTTGAGCAAATGTGTGCTTACGCCAATGAGCGCATTGAAATCATGGCGGGTGGAGGTGTCAACGCAGGAAATATTCAAAAGTTGGTCAAATTACCAGACCTGAGAGCCATTCATTTTTCAGCAACCCAAAAAGAATTATTGGATGAAAATTCTGCCTTTTCGGAAACCATTTTAAAGGTGAACGAAGCCAGGCTGCAGCGCATCTTAGCGGCAATTTAAGAACACTCCATTTAATTTACCTACCTTTGTGGTAATTCGACGGGTAAAAAATGTTGTTTGCCGCGTTCGAAAATCAAGATTACATGTTATTCAATGAATTACCACTGGAGCAAAAACTCCTTCAAGCCATCGCTGAAAAAGGCTATACAAATGCAACTCCAATCCAAGAAAAAGCAATTCCACCGATTCTAGATAAAAGAGACCTTATTGGTTTAGCCCAAACTGGCACTGGCAAAACCGCTGCTTTTGCGATTCCAATTTTAGAACTACTTCATGCTAAAAAACCCCTCGATGGCGGCATTCAAGCATTAATTGTAACACCAACCAGAGAGCTCGCTATTCAAATTGCAGATAATTTTAAAGAATATGGCAAGCATTTAGGCTTGCGTTCTTTGGTTGTTTTTGGTGGTGTAAAAGCGCATGCTCAAATTCAAACCTTGAAGCAAAAGCCAGCTATACTCATTGCAACTCCGGGTCGCTTACTAGATTTACATCAACAAGGATTCGTAAATCTCAAGCAGCTATCCATCTTTGTATTAGACGAAGCCGACCGCATGCTCGATATGGGTTTTATCCATGATGTCAAGCGTATTGTCAGGTTATTACCAAAAGAGCGCCAAACCTTATTGTTCTCGGCAACCATGCCTAATGAGGTCAAAAGCCTTGCGAACAGCCTGTTGCAAGATCCAATTGAGGTCACGGTTACGCCTGTTTCCTCTACGGTGGAGCGCATCGATCAATGCATGATCCACGTAGCGGACCGCAAGCACAAAGAAACATCTTTGGTAGACTTACTCAAAAAAGACAAAGCAGAAAGCGTGTTGGTTTTCTCCAGAACGAAGCATGGCGCAGACAAATTGGTAAAAATGCTTGCTAAAAACAAGTTGGAGGCCATGGCTATCCACGGCAATAAATCCCAAAATGCGCGCCAAATGGCACTCAATCATTTCAAAGAAGGTAAAATCCGAATTTTGGTAGCTACTGATATTGCTGCCCGCGGCATCGATATCTCTGGACTAGATCTGGTCATTAATACGGATGTCCCGACCGTTGCTGAAACCTATGTGCACCGTATTGGCCGCACAGGTAGAGCAGGTAGAGAGGGCCGCTCGGTGATTTTCTGTGAGCCAGAAGATCATAAATATTTCAAAGCAATTGAAAAACTAATAGCAAAAAAAATACGGGTCGAATAACCCGTATTTTTTTCTTGTTTGAAGCCCAATTAAATTGCGGCAATCTTGTCTGACATATATTCGCCAGCTTTTAGTTTATCGACAATTTTAGAGAAGCATTCGATGGTATATTTGACATCTTCAAGGGTGTGAGCTGCAGTAGGTATGAGTCGTAAAATGATCATGCCTTTTGGTACAACAGGATACACTACCATTGAACAAAATACATTGTAGTTTTCTCGGAGATCAAAAATGAGGTTCGTTGCTTCTGGAATAGAACCACTGAGGTAAACTGGTGTAACGCAACTGTCCGTTGGACCGATTTCAAAGCCAGCAGCTTTTAAGCCGCTCTGTAGGGCGTGTGTGTTTTCCCAAAGTTTGTCTTTGAGCTCGGGATGATTTCTCATTAATTCAAGTCGCTTGAGCAAACCAAGAACTAGTGCTACAGGCATGGCCTTCGCAAAAATTTGCGAGCGCATGTTGTAGCGAAGGTATTCAACGACTTGTTCGTCTGAGGAAATAAACCCACCAATGAGTGAAAATGATTTTGCAAAGGTGCCGAAGTAGATGTCGATACCTTCTTGGCAACCCTGTTCT
>JALRJE010000088.1 GCA_023268965.1 Crocinitomicaceae bacterium | reverse complement strand
GGTAAATTCCAAGGAGAAATACAGCCTACTACCCCAATAGGTTTGCGGGTCGTATAATTCAAGCCTACACCTTCCATCTGATGTGATTCAGAGGCAAAGTGCTCAATTGCGGTTGCAAAAAAGTGAAAGTTTGAAACCGCCCTAGGGATGTCAACATGTTCTGCAAGACTAATCGGCTTCCCGTTGTCTTTGGACTCAGCGGCTACAAAAGCAGCCATGTTGGTCTCGATACCCTCGGAAAGTTTCCTTAATATTTCCGCACGACCTTCTATGCCCATTGACGACCAAATGGGGAAGGCCGCTTCAGCAGCTTGAACTGCAGCTTCAACGTCTTGCGCATCAGAATCTGGGATTAACGAATATACTAGGCCGGTTGCAGGCTCATAGTTATCGATATAGCGCCCATTTTTAGGTGGGGTATATGCTCCGTTGATGAAATTGCTCAATTTTTCCATACTATACAAAGGTAAGCATATCAACGAGAGGTTTTGATACCTTTGTAGCATGGAAATCAAAGAAGCGCAAGCAAAAGTAGATCACTGGATTCAAACCATAGGAGTTCGCTACTTCAATGAACTGACAAATATGGCCGTCTTAATGGAAGAAGTTGGTGAACTCGCGCGCATAATGGCGAGGCGTTATGGCGAACAATCTGAAAAAGAAAGCGACAAAAATAAAGACCTCGGCGACGAAATGGCCGATATCCTTTTTGTACTTTGTTGTTTGGCCAACCAAACTGGTATTGACCTCGATGCAGCGTTGGAAAAAAATTTGGCTAAAAAAACCGAGCGCGACGCCACCCGTCACCGTGACAATCCAAAACTACAAGCCTAACCATGGAAAGAATTCAAAAAGCATTGCAGCCTTCCCAGTATCTGCTTGTTTCTGCTCTACCTGAGCAATACGAAATGAAGCTGTGGCCCTTTATCGATGAAGCTATTGCCAAGCCAGAAGAGGGCTCACCAAGAGCCATTATCTTATGTACAAATGATGCACAAGCAAGAGCCATCCATGCCGAATTTGTTCAACTCGCCAAACCTAAAGACCTTACCGTAGATTTAGTCGTAGAGAAAGGCAATAAGCTCCAACAACGCAACGACCTTTTTGATGGTACTGAAATCATTGTGGGTACTACACGACGCATGGCCGAGATGTATTTTCAAAACGGCTTTAATATCAAGAAACTAAAGCTGTTTATCATTTTGGGTCTGGAAGAACAAATGCGCGCTGGGCACAAGGGCTATATCGTTCGATTAACGGAGAGCCTGCCCAAATGTAAGGCCTTGTTTTTTACCGCCAACCCCGACGAAGAGCGAATGGTAGACTACCTCGAGGAGTTTTATCCGAACATTCGCTTACTAGATTTGTCTGAAGAAGCATGAATCGAAACGATAGCATAGTTGCACTCAGACCAACTGTTCAAAAACAAAGCACAGAGCATACCAAAGAAGAACTTTTTCAAAATGAAGTATTGCGGCCGATATTGAAATTACAACACGATCTTTTCCTCCATGAGTGGCAAGAAAATCCACTTTTTCTGCCCATCAAAAAAGCAGACACAATAGAAGAGCGCCGCAAGCTTTTGGCCCTGCTTTTTTCTAAGCACCCCCCTTTTTTACAAAGATTAGTCGGAATGATCGTTGGGCTTCTGACATCGCTTGAATTTCAATATTATTTAGAAGAAAAGGCAGCTCTAGACAAACGCATTAAAGCGTTATTATTGACCCGCTTGCTTTCTTATGAATATAGCGCTTAGACCATATCAAACGCGGCAATAAAAAAGGGATTTTTAGGCTCGAAATCACCCCTCACTACAACGTCAACCTCAGCAACTCCAATAATTCGATGCAATAAGCCCCAAGAAAGTTTTTGTTTTGCTTCTCGATAAAGAAGATCGCGGGTATCATTCCACCACAATAAAGAATGCAGGCTCTCTTTGGCTAAAACCGCCTCAAAAAGGCGTTCCACATCTTTGATATTCCCGGACGGATTGCAAACAACATCAGGAACCAAGAAGGTGTGTTCTTTGGGTTGAATCAATTGATTTAGAAGGGGGATAAAAGGCAATAGCTTGACGCTAAGCCCTCCAAGTTTACCCGGAAGCCGTTGTATTTCCCAGCGTACTTTATGAAATTGAGCAAACGCTAAGCGCTTTCCATTTGAATCAAATAAACTGTAAATGCGTCCATCTTCAAAGAAATGGGTAAAATAGGCGGTGTAATGGCGGTAGTTTTTTTCGATGGTTTCAAAAAGTTCAGAGCTCATGCGCTCTTCCTTAAGCAATGGGTCGGCTTTTGGCCAAATACGACTAAAACTTTGAGTGGCGAGGTAGCCTTTGGTTCGAAAGCCAAATGTTTCACTCATCCATTTACTGCGGATATTTTTGGCATCAATGTAAGCGTAACAATAATCATCTGAACCGGGATATTTTGCAATAATCTCATCAAAAACAGTTGCTATTTCTTGTTTGATTTTAGACTTTGGATTGGCGCGCGCTTTTCCTTTAGATTGAAAGCCTTGCTCAAAAGCAAAATAGCGCAAATACAAACCAAAAGGGCGCTTGCAAAAAGTAATATTGGCAATGAGTTGTTCGCGCCTTCGCAATGAAAAACTCAAAGGATTATCGGTATGCGCCACACTTTGAGCAACATCAAGGTGCTTGTATTTGGCACCGTTTGTACCTAATACAGTATTTTCAAATAAATGAATTAAATCGGTACTGATATGGTCGGATTGCTCAAATTTCATGACAGCTGATAAAATTTAGCGCACTACATTGAGCCAATTGAGTAAATCGACTTGTTGTTGTCCGTTGAGTATTTTGGTTACGCTTATTTGGTTTAGGGTCAATTCCTGGGCAGTTGTGTCTCCCCATGCAACAACTTGTGCATTTGCTGCAATGGTGTTGTTCGTTAGAAAAGCACGCACATTGCTTGGCGAAGAAAAAATATAGATGTCTTTTGCGCTAATCTGCAAATTTTTAAAATGGGTATTATAAATGGGTAAGATGATTTTTTCTTTTTCAGGAATCAAAGAGGAATAGGTACCGACCGAAAGTTGGCTACTTGGAAAGCAAACCTTCCGACCATTTCTCCATGCATTGAATTGTTGGGCTTCTAGTTGGGGATGATCTGATTGTTGTGCTACAAAGTGCACTTCTTTTTGAAAGGATTCGATTACTTTTTTGGCGGTCTCTAGGCCAGCACAAGCAATTTGCGCATTTGTCTGACACTGAGCAAAAAAGAAATCAGCCGCTCGAATACTTGCGATAAATAAGATGTCATAATCTTGAGGGCACAAAAAAGGCTGGGCACTAAACGCAATAAGTGACTGCGCTTCGAGCACGCCTTTTTGAACGAGTTGTTGGAGCTCCAGGTTGAGGTCTTGTGGGTCTTTAGAAATAAAAATTGTACTCATGTAGCTTGGAGGCTAGCTGTAATTTCTGAAACGCTTGCACTAAGGTCAAACTGATAAAATTGTGCAGCAAGGTGTGCTGAGGTAGCATGTGCTGCATATATTTTATTGGGGCCATAATAGACACCTAAAGGCAATTGGCATCCACCTTGCAAAGCCTGTAAAACGCCGCGTTCAATGGCTATTTGTGCAGCTACTTCTGGATGATTGAGCTGGGCAACAATTTGTTGGGTTTGCATATCATTTTGGCGAATTTGTAAGCCCAATACCCCTTGTGCTGGTGCTGGAATAAATTCTGTTGGATCGAGCACGAGGGTGTGTAAATCAGCTAATGCGAGTTGCAAACGGCTAACACCTGCATAAGCCAGTAAGATGGCGTCGTATGAGCCACTGCGAAGTTTGTCTATTCGGGTGGGTACATTTCCCCGGAGATCGTGGATTTGAAGATCTGGTCGTAGGGCTTTGACAATCGATTTTCTACGCGCTGAAGAGGTGCCGATGATTGCACCAGCTTTAAGGCCCCAATGCTGATTTTTATCTTGTGCGGTTTTGCGCATGAGTAAAAGTTCAGAGGGGTCTTCGCGATAAGACACCGCACCAATACATAGCCCTGCTGGCTGAGTGGTTTCAAGATCTTTGTGCGAGTGTACAGCGAGGTCGATATCGTTGTTGAGGAGTGCCGCTTCAATCTCTTTCGTGAAAAAGCCTTTGCCTTCTAGTTTGTCAAAACTAAGATCTTGGATGCGGTCACCTTGCGTAACGATGATTTGGAGTTGCACCTCGCAGCCGAGCGCTTCTATTTTTGCCTTGACAAAATGAGCTTGCCATAGGGCGAGGTCGCTGCCGCGTGTGCCAATGCGGATGAGCGGTTTAGTCGGCATGATTAAGGATGATTTCTTTGGCCAGCTTCATGGGGCCACTGATATACTTTTTTTCGAGATAACTCACGACTTTGTCCAGGACTTCTTTTGCCTGCGGGTCTAAATTGTCTAAGTCTTCTTTAAAGATTTCAGTGTAGGCCGTGGCACGAAGTTCTTTGACTTGCGCAGGTACTTCGCGCATGGCTATTTCTACCTTTCGTTCGCGAAGCATATGCTGAAACTCATAGCGTGCATTGGCAATAATTTCTTCTACTTGTTGAAGTTCTTTGGAACGCTCCTTTACGTTTTCGTTAGAAATGCGCTGAAGGTATTCGATAGAAAGGTATTTAACTGAATGGGTATCGATAATAGTTTGGTCTAAATCTTGGGGAATGGCAAGGTCAATAACAATTTTTTCTTGGACGTCTCCGTTGAGTAAATTGCTATAGAGTTCGGGTGTAATCATAACGCCGTCGGCGGCGGTGCAGGTGATGAGTACGTCAAACCCTTCATTGTATGAAGCCAATTTATCAAGAGTAGATGCATTCCCATTGATTTCTGCTGCTAATTTTTGGCTGTTTTCCAAAGATCTGTTGAAAACCTGAAAATTTTTGAAACCATGCTTTTTAAGGAAACGCGCCATTGTGGTGTTGGTGACTCCAGCCCCCACAATCAGAACACGCGCTTCTAAAGGTATATTGAGTTGTTTGAGGTATTGGTATGCTAAAGAAACAACGGAAACTGGCTTGGTAGATATACTGGTTTCTGTATAAACTTCTTTGGCTGTTTCGATTACTTTTTTCATGAGTAAGCGCAGTAGATCTCCGGTAAGGTTGAGCTCGTGGCAGTATTCGTAGGCCAAACGAACTTGGGTAATGATTTCGCGCTCACCAATAATCATGGAGTCAATAGAAGAGGCCACAGATAAGGCATGTTGTACGGCTGCACTTCCGGTGTAAATTTCTGCTTTGCGCACAAATTCTTCTAATTGAATGGGGACGAGTTTGGGGTAAAGTGTTTGTAATAATCGGGTTAGAAATGGCGTATCGAGTTCTTGCGCATTCACAAAAGTTATTTCTACCCGGTTGCAGGTTGTCAAGAACATGAGTTCTTTGAGGTCTAAAAGCGCTTTGAGTTGAGACAGGACCTCGATTTGCGCTTCTTTTTCGATATGCAACAAACCAATTTTACTGACATCTAGTTGTCGGTGCGTAAAAGCGATAATATGGAGTTGTTGCAACAAGGCGCTCGATCTATGCTGCAAAATTAAGTGCAAAACCCCCCGGAATTGTCATTGAATTGTCATTATTACTAATTTAGAATGGGTACAAATAGTTGAATTGCGCTACCTTTGAAAGATGCAAAAATCCTATGACGCAGTTTTGTTTGACCTCGGTGGTGTACTCATCGATATCGACTATTCGGCCACTGAAATTGAATTTAAAAAATTAGGTGTTTTAGACTTCCAAGAACGCTATACGCAATTCGCTCAAAATGCGCTTTTTGACCGTTTTGAATGTGGTGAAATTTCGGCTCAACACTTTATCAATTTATTGTTGCCTCATACGCAGCTTGGAACCACAGCTAATCAGATTGTAGCGGCATGGTCTGCGATGTTAGGTACTTTTCCACTCGAGAAAATATCACTTTTAAAGGCGTTATCGGCCACCACACCCTTATTTATGCTTAGCAATACCAATGCATTGCATTGGTCGGGGGTGCAAAGGGCGTGGAGCAGTGTTTCTACCCAACCGATGACAGATTTTTTCGAAGATATTTATCTTTCACATGTCATAGGAAAAAGAAAACCGCACCCTGAGACTTTTATATGGGTATGCCAACAAATGGGTTTTGATCCGGCTAAGGTATTATTTATAGACGACAGCCCACAGCATATTGAGGGGGCAGCTTTAGCGGGCTTACAGGTACATTATTATCAAAGTCCTGCTGAATTTTATGCACTTTTTTCCTGACAAAGTTCTACGAGCATCCCTTTGGTTGCTTTTGGGTGCAAAAAGGCAATTTTTTTGTTGTCGGCACCGTCTTTAAAGCGCTCATGAATAAGCTGAAAACCTGCTTTTTGTAAGCGTTCAAGCTCAGCTTCAATATCATCTACTTCGAAAGCTACATGATGAAAACCTGGTCCATTTTTAGCGATAAACTTGGCAATAGGAGAGTCGGGTAAACTAGCCTCTAATAATTCGATTTTTGATTCGCCAACTTTAAAAAAAGCAGTTTTAACGCCTTCGGACACTACTGATTCTTGTTTGTAACAAGTCACATTAAGCAAAGCTTCGTACAAGGGAATGGCTAGTTCTAAACTTTCGACGGCGATACCAAGGTGTTCTATGCGTTTCATTTAGTGGTCAATTTTGATGAATTTTTCTGATTTATTATCGTAGTTGATAAAGTATACACCACTGACAATATTTTGACAATTTACAGTGGAGCCAAATCCTGTTTTCAGCAAATTACCGTAGGCATCATAGATTTCATATTTAGTCTGGACAGCCTTTCCTTTAGCGCTAAAAGCCAGCGTTGAATGTACTTTTGTAGGGCTAAAACTCACGGGCTCTACTGCAGACGTAAAACTGGCACTTTTGGAAACCCGAGGCTTACCCGAACTATCTGTTTGGCTGACTCTTACTACGTTTTTGCCAGAATGCGGGGTGAGTTGAAATTGATATGTATTGCTTCCGAGGCTTCCTTTTCCTTTTACTTGGCCAATTTCTACCCAGCGCCCCCATTTATATTGTTCTATACTGTAGTCGAGGACTTCTTGTTCCTTTATGCAAGTCCAACTGAGTTTTCCATCTTTCTCGACGCTAATTTGTGTACACTCAAAGGTACTTTTTGGCAGTAAAATACTTGGGTTTAGAAATCGAGGTTCGCAACCAACCGCATGTTCAAGCACGACAAAGATGTCGTCTCCTTTTTTGAGGTGAAACAATTGAAAATCAATTTCAAAATGAGAAGTTTGAATAACAGCGGGGAGAATTTCACCGTTGACGAGTACTTTACTGATACAAAAGCCGAATCCATCGGGCATTGGTGGATTATTGACAATCAAGTTTTTTTCTTGGTAAGTACCTTCGAGTGAAAGCAATTGAACTTGCCCAAAACCAGCCGTTATATTGGTGATCAAAATCAAAAAAAGTACCCTAGCCAGCATAAAAAGCTTTTTGTACAAATATAACATGATTCAAATGCTTTCGTTTAAATTTGTACAATGTTGAATGCAAACTATGACTTCATAAAAGCACTGCATCTTATCTTTGTGGTAAGTTGGTTTGCAGGCCTTTTTTATATGGTTCGGCTTTTTATATACTTCAGAGAAGCGACAGATAAAAGCTCCCCTGAAAAAGAAATTTTGCAGCGACAATTTATCATCATGATGCAACGCCTTTGGTGGATCATTACCACACCTGCCATGGTCCTAACAGTGCTTTTTGGCATCTGGATGATCGCGTTGAACCCGAGTTATCTATTGAAGGCTCCTTGGATGCATCTTAAATTGAGTTTTGTTGTACTCTTATTAGTTTACCATTTTTATTCGCAAAAATTACTTCGTAATTGTGAAAAAGACACTTTGCGCTGGAGTTCAGGCCAACTGCGCCTTTGGAATGAAGTAGCCACCTTGTTTTTGGTCAGTATTGTATTTATCGTCGTTTTAAAGGGTCAGCTCGGATGGATCTCCGGAACTATTGGCTTTTTTGGCGTGGGGATTCTATTGATGTTGGGTATCAAATTGTATAAAAAATTGCGCAAAACTTAGGGCTGAATTGTTCAAAAATTAAATTGTTTCTTTAGAAAGTTTGACTACATTTGCAAAAATTTTTTCGCAACCACGCAAACACACATACTAATGCAGCAGGCAAGCAAGTTTTCTTCACTTTTGCAACTCTTCGTTTTAGCATTGTCCTTCTTTATATTTCAGCCTTTTGCAAACGCATCTGAAGAAGAAAACTTCAACGTTGGCGAAATGATCATGCACCATATCAAAGATGCGCATGAGTGGCATATCACAGGCCCTGAACACGGCGGCACGAGCCTATACTTACCCATCATTCTTCACGACAACGGCTTCAAAATTTTTAGCTCAAAGCATTTTTACCACGGTAAAGAAGTTGCAGTCAAAGCAAACGACAGCACCACTTATCATTACATGGAAGGAGTTGGACCTGCAAAAGGATACGCACTTTACCACGAAGAAATTTACAAACTAGACAATATCGGCACTTCAAACGGCCAACCCGTCTACGTATTAAAATTCCACGGTGAGCATCCGCGCAATGCTTCACCAACCGACCTATCTATTACCAAAAATGTGGCCTCTTTGTTGTTCGGTTCTTTATTGATACTCGTCATTATGCTTTCCGTAGCAAGCTTTTATCGCAAAAACGGCGCAGTTGCACCCAAAGGCCTCGCCAAGTTCTTAGAGCCCATTATCATAATGGTTCGTGACGACATCGCTAAAGCGAATATCGACCAACACAAATACCACAAATACGTACCTTATTTATTGACCATTTTCTTTTTTATTTGGATTAATAATATGTTGGGCCTCATTCCAATCATTCCAGGCGGAGCAAATCTTACCGGAAACATCACCATTACACTTTTCTTGGCTTTCTGCACTTTATTGGTCACTGTTTTTTCAGGTAACAAAAACTATTGGGGTCATATTTTTTGGATGCCGGGCATTCCTGTACCCATGAAAATATTCATGATTCCTATAGAACTTATAGGTATTCTGACCAAGCCTTTTGCACTCATGATTCGTTTATTTGCGAACATCACTGCAGGGCATATCATCGTATTAGCTTTGATTTCCATCATCTTTATCAACAAAAATATCGCATGGGCTGGTTTATCTGTCCCGATGGCCTTGTTTATATCGGTGTTAGAAATCCTTGTAGCTTTCTTACAAGGCTTTCTCTTTGCAATGCTTTCTGCATTGTTCATAGGAGCGGCAGTAGAAGAGGCACATCATTAATTAGTAACCTTTTAAATTATATACAATGACAGGAATGTTTGGTAGTATTGCAGCAATCGGAGCTGGATTAGCAGTTTTAGGCGCAGGTCTAGGAATTGGTCGTATCGGTGGTTCTGCAGTAGAAGGTATTGCGCGCAACCCAGAAGCAGCTGGTAAAATTCAAACCGCGATGATCATCGCAGCAGCCCTTATCGAAGGTGTTGCATTGTTTGGAGTCGTAGTTGGTCTTCTAGGAGCAAAAGCGTAATTCAATTCAAAAGGAAACAGCAACGGTTGGTTGTTGTTTCCTTTTTTTAAATTTTAAAACACACAAAAATGGATTTGATATTACCTGATTTTGGTTTATTAGTTTGGACAGGTCTAGTATTTAGCCTTTTACTATTCTTATTAGCCAAATTTGCTTGGAAGCCAATTTTAAATGCGGTAAACACCCGTGAGCAAAAAATTACTGAGGCACTAGAACTTGCTGAGAAAACCAAAACAGAAATGCAAGCACTCAAAGCCGAGAACGATCAAATTTTGAAAACAGCTCGTGCAGAGCGAGATCAAATTTTGAAAGAGGCGAAGGAAGCTGCTAACAGCATGATCGAAGACGCGAAAAGCAAAGCAAAAGATGAAGCTGGCAAAATTGTAGAGTCAGCACGCCAAAACATCAACAGCGAAAAAGCAGCAGCAATGGCAGAAATCAAAAACCATGTTGCTAATCTGTCGCTCGAAATTGCCGAAAAAGTAGTTCGTCAAGAATTAAGTTCCGACGATAAGCAAAAAGCACTTGCAACGCAGCTTGCTGGCGAAATCAAAATGAACTAATCCATGAAGTCCAATAAATCTGCTGTTCGTTATGCAAAAGCTCTTTTGGAGTTGGCGCTTGAGCACAATAAAGTGGAGCTCATTGAAGCTGACATCCTTCAGCTTTTGAAGGTTGCGCATGAAACCCACGATTTTCAAGTTTTCTTGAATTCTCCGCTTATCAACATAGACAAAAAGATTGCAGTGGTGAAGCAGATCTTCCCCGATTTCAATCAAACCACTGCTGATTTCTTAGCTTTGGTAACCAACAACGGCCGTGAGTCCGTCATGATCGACATGGCTAAACAATTCATCGTTCAATTGAAGTCGCATAGGGGTATTGTACCCATCACCATCATCAGTGCCCAACAATTAGAAGATAGCACTAAACAATCCATTCTTTCTAAAATTTCAGGTTCAATTACAGGCACACCCGAAATCACAGAAGAAATTGATGCCACTCTTATCGGGGGCTTTATTGTTCGCATGGGCGATCACCAAATAGACGCGTCGGTTGCAAGTCAACTTCAGCGACTCAAACAACAATTCGTATAATCGTCAAAAGACAAAAAAATAAGTACACATGGCAGATATTAAACCAGCAGAAGTTTCCGCAATATTGAGAGAACAACTCTCAGGTTTCCGCTCAGAAGCTGAATTGCAAGAAGTAGGAACGGTACTTCAGGTAGGAGATGGTATTGCACGCATTTACGGCATGAACGGCGTTCAATACGGCGAACTCATCGAGTTTGATGGCGGAATGCAAGGTATTGCGCTTAACCTTGAAGAAGACAACGTCGGAGCAGTATTACTCGGTCGTTCTTCAAGTGTTAGAGAAGGTGATACCGTGCGTCGTTTAGGTAAAATTGCCTCTGTTAAAGTGGGTGACGGTATGGTGGGCCGCGTTGTTGATACACTCGGACAACCCATCGACGGTAAAGGTCCAATTCAAGGCGAACTTTTCGAAATGCCAATCGAGCGTAAAGCACCAGGAGTTATCTTTCGTCAGCCTGTAAATGAGCCACTTCAAACGGGTATCAAAGCAGTTGATGCCATGATTCCTATCGGTCGAGGTCAGCGCGAGCTCATTATTGGTGACCGCCAAACCGGTAAAACAACGGTTGCTATCGATGCGATCATCAATCAACGCGAATTTTACGATCGCGGTGAGCCTGTATACTGTATTTACGTTGCAATTGGCCAAAAAGGTTCTACCGTTGCAGGTATTGTAAAGAAATTAGAAGATGCAGGTGCAATGGCCTACACAACTGTTGTAGCGGCCAACGCCTCTGATCCAGCTCCAATGCAGTTCTATGCACCAATGACCGGTGCTGCTGTCGGAGAATACTTCCGCGATTTAGGAAAGCCTGCACTTATTGTTTATGATGACCTTTCGAAGCAAGCAGTTGCTTACCGCGAGGTATCTCTACTCTTACGTCGTCCGCCAGGACGCGAGGCTTACCCAGGTGATGTATTTTACCTTCACTCTCGTTTGCTCGAGCGTGCAGCTAAAGTAATTGCCGATGACAACATCGCTAAGCAAATGAACGACCTACCTGCTTCTTTAAAAGACAAAGTTCGTGGTGGTGGTTCACTCACTGCGCTTCCTATTATTGAAACGCAAGCAGGAGACGTTTCTGCCTACATTCCAACCAACGTAATTTCTATTACCGATGGCCAGATCTTCTTGGAATCTGATTTATTCAATGCTGGTATACGCCCTGCGATCAACGTAGGTATTTCTGTATCGCGCGTTGGTGGATCAGCTCAAATTAAATCTATGAAGAAAGTGGCAGGTACTTTAAAGTTAGATCAAGCACAGTACCGCGAGCTCGAAGCCTTTTCCAAATTTGGTTCTGACTTAGATGCAGCAACCAAAGCAGTACTTGACAAAGGCGCCCGCAACGTGGAAATCTTGAAGCAACGCGAAGGTGACCCGTATCCGGTAGAGAAGCAAATTGCCATCATTTACGCAGGTGTGAAAGGTCTTATGCAACCAGTTCCGGTAGCTAAAATCAAAGAATTCGAGAAAGATTACCTTACTGTACTTGAGGCCAACCACGCAGATACACTTGTTGCGCTTAAAGCAGGAAAGTATACAGACGAAATCGAGGCTGTTTTGACAAAAACAGCCAAAGAAGTCGCTGCTAAATTTGCATAATTAAAGCCTTAATTTAGGATTATAATGGCGAATCTAAAAGAAATACGTAACCGCATCAGTTCAGTTGGCTCCACCATGCAGATCACCTCTGCCATGAAGATGGTGTCTGCTGCCAAATTGAAACGCGCTCAAGATGCCGTAACGCAAATGCGTCCTTATGCGGGTAAATTGCGCGAAATCCTCGAAAACCTAAGTGCTAGCCTAGACCTCTCTGAAAATGCATATGCCGAACAACGCGAGGAAAACAAAATTCTGCTTATCGGGATTACTTCTAACAGAGGTTTGTGCGGTGGTTTCAATAACAATATCATCAAAAGAGTTGGTGTACTCATCGCCGACGATTACGCAGGCAAAGAGGTATCAGTGTTTTGTGTAGGTAAGAAAATCAAAGATTTTTACAAGCGCACCCCGAATTTCTATACCAATGACAAACTAGAAAGCATGGAAGATGTCTATGCCGACCTACGTTTTGATGTCGTTGCAGAAATGGCCGATGAAATCATGGCGCAATTTCTCAATAAGTCTTTTGATAAAGTGGTATTGGTGTACAACCGTTTTGTGAATGCCGCCACTCAAAATATTGAGACAGAACAATTTTTACCCATAGTTCCGACCGCGAGCAATTCTGAATCCGGAGACTATATTTTTGAGCCTTCTAAAATGGACATCGTCAAAGATTTGCTACCGAAATCTATGAAGCTTCAATTGTACAAAGCGATTAGAGATTCCTTTGCAGCAGAGCACGGTGCGCGCATGACAGCTATGCACAAAGCCACAGATAACGCTAAAGAACTTCAGAAAAGCCTCAAATTGAGCTACAACAAAGCGCGTCAGGCAGCCATTACCAATGAAATCCTCGAGATTGTTGGTGGTGCAGAAGCATTGAATGGCTAGAAAATATTTAAATAGTAGAATAAAAAAGAGCGCTGAAAAGCGCTCTTTTTTTGTTTTTACAAATACAAAAGTAGGATACCGATGGTCATTATTACTAAACCAACAAATGATTTAAGGTCAAATTGATTTACTTTGAATAGTGAACCAATAATAACTGTCACTATTGGAGTATACAATCCGATTAATGATCCGTCAAAAGGGCTTGTTTTTTTTAATCCTTCGAATCCAAAGAATATTGCAAAACAAATAGGTAGTGCAAAAACAAAATAATGCCAAGTCTTCAAATTATTTTCAATCTTAATTTCTTTATGTTGACTCAAAAAAAGTACAATTATATTAGCTAAAATTAAAATGCAGACTTCTTGAATACCAGCAATGAAGAGGCTAGGATAATGATTGAGTCGAAGTATTTGAAATTGAAAAATTGTCGCTGCTCCGAAACAAATATGAGCTGATAAAAAATACAAATGTCCGCTAAGTTGTTTGCCTTTTGACTTCGAAACAGCCGTTTGGGTCCAAAAGAAATATAAAAAGCCACAAGAAATTAATATTAAAGAAATCCAAAATAAACTATTAGCGTTTTTAGACTGATAGAAGGCAAAAAAATAGGTTAACAATAAACTATAAATGGAATATTCGAAAATATTCCCTTTTGAAAATCCCTTAACGAGTAGCACTAATCCACTGAACCCAAGAATGCATATAGATAGAATCTTTAGAATTTCGAAAGGGTTGATTTGCAACCTACCTCCAAGGGTTACCGAACAAACAAGGGTATAAAAAAGGGTTGTAAAAATCGCTCTGCGTGAAATTAATAGTAAGGGGTTATTAAAAGTCACGAAGTATGACCATAGTATATTGTTGATTGAAAAAAAAACGACACTAAGAAATAATAAAATCATTTATTTGTAAGCTTACCAACAATTCGATTATAAGTGGTATTCAGTTTAGACTTTGCAATGGGAATATTTGAAATAGATATTTCCGTTATTGAAGCCTTTTTTTGTTTTGAACTTTCTATTGCAATTTGATATAACGTATTTAAATCGGATGAAATCCACCGTTTACTGTCTTTTATATTTGGAAAAGTAGAAATCCATAAATCAATTAGCGCCATTTTGTCATTTAGAAGTAAATATTGTACTATATCTATTGAAAATAAATGAATTTGTTTGCTCCACTTTTTTCCAGTATCTATAAGTTTATCAAAATTGGATTCTATAAGCCATTCAAGTAAAGAAATTCGCCCCTGGTATTCTGGGCTTTCTAAATGGAAATCGACATTAATTAATTTGAAATAATAACTGACACCAGCGATGTCATTTTTGTAGGCATTATTCAATGATAAAATAGAGTAATAAAGATTTTTCTCCTTGATGTTATTGGTGAGCTTTATTGCTTCTCGAATTAGGAATTCTAATTTATCATTGCCTATGTCGATAAATCTAAAAAGTACTAAGGATTTAAAATATCTCGTTGTTAAAAGTGGATAAATAGCTTCAACTGCATCTAATTGTATTATTGTCGACCCAATTATTTGAGCAAAATAGTCCTGCGCATTAATATTCTGTTGAATTAATTTGTAAACCGTAGAGCTTTGGAAGAATGGAATAGAATTTTGAATGGGTTCATATTGTATCAAATGTTTAATATGATAGGAAAGCAACTGAATATCCATTAGGCTTAAGTACTCTTTTTCCTCTAACTCAGAAATGATTGAATAAAAAGAGTGATTGGAATTCACTAAAGATGCAAATCTCTCATTGCAGTATGCTTCGAATTCTTTAAAGCTAGAATGACCAATGTAGTTTGAGAAAATATCAAGTGTGGTAATGGACGTTTTTGTGCTAGGAATCAGTTTAAAAAATCTCCTGATAGTACTCTCACTTATAGGTTCTTTTGTTTTCAATAGAATGTCATCTCGGAGTAGCAAGCAATCTTTTTTTGTCCGAATCGATTTCCCAAAAGTTGTTTCTATACGTACAATTAATTCGGAAATATATTCCATCGAAACTAAAATAAATCCTAATATAGGTAAAATGAAATGTTCATATAAAATATGAACCCAAAAGAACCTTAGGATTTAGCATTAGGATTCTTATTATTGGAAATACTAAATCTAAACATATTATTATGAAAAAGATGTGTGTTTCAATTGAAGCTATTATACATAATGTAGAACTTAAACAAGGTCTTATGAATTCAATGGTTGCTTTTATGATCTTATTTTTTGGATTCTTTTCTACGTTACGACTAAATGCGCAAGAAATTAAACTATCTAAAGAAGACAAACAAACAAAAGACATTCTTCATTCAAGATTACAAACTACTGTAAAATATAACGATTTAATTAAAATAAAATTTATCGGTACCTCAAAAGTATATTCAACTAAAATAGCTGAATTAGAAAAGTACGTCGTAAGTAACTTACTGCCATTAAGATTTGTTGGGCAATACCCTTTATGGAATTACGAAATGTATTATTTGGATAATAGACCATTTGGGACTATCAAGGATAATGTAATGTATAATGTGGAACTAAATAATAATTATATTTTGAATACGATTTATGATTTTCAAACCGATAATGGCCCAGCTATTGTTATAGAGGCAAAGCAAAAAGAAGCAGAAGTTTACTTTCATGGTTTAATCCTGTTAGATGATTTAAAGAAGTTCATGGATAAAATTGAAAATAAGGAAATAGGTGTATTTGTTGATGATAGAGATGGAGCTTATTACAAATGGTCTAAGATAGGTAACCAAGTTTGGATGACTGAAAATTTAAAGTGCCAAACTTCTGAAATTGGTGAAAAAGATAACCACGATCCGTTCAAAACGAATAATGAAATTTATTACAACTATTTTCAAGCGGTTTCTGCTTGCCCAAAAGGTTGGCACTTACCTTCTGATGCTGAATGGAAGAAGTTAGAAAAATATGTTGGTGTATCTGATGAATGGTTGGATTACTTAGGAAGTGATTTTTCTAGAGGCGATGGTAAAGGTGAAAAGAATATCATTGATATGTTGACATCAGATATTTCGTTGGGCTTTTTAGCAAAGTATTCAGGAAATTTATCAGTGAATTATAAGCAAAGTCAAAGTATGGAAGTAGGAAAGCGAGCCTTTTTTTGGACTCGAACAAAAATGGATGAAGTAAATGCGATTGTAAGAGTATTAGGTGCCGATTTTGACGGTGGAGTAATAAGAGATAAATTAGGGATTCACAATTATTTCAGTTGCAGATGTGTAAAAGATTTGGATATTAACGAAATAGCAGAAAGTAATCAAACAATTAAGGATTTATTACAAAAAGAAGCCAACGGTGAAATGACTTCCGATGATTATTATAATAGATCTGTTGAGTTTTTAATCATTGGTGAAGAGTCAAGCTCTTTCAATGATATTGAAAGTGCTCTTAAGTTGGATAATTCTAATCTAGAATATAAACTATTTAAAGCTCAATTTCTTTACCTATATCAATTTAACAAAGAAGCAAATCAAGTTAGAAGTTTACTGAATGAGTATCTAACGTCGATAAAAAACAATGATTTTGCTTATTACTTAGCCTTCAAAGCTGAGTTATATGATTATGCAAATAATGAAATGAAAGCGACAAATGATAAATTAAGAAAGCAAAAAGCATTAAATTACCTAGAAAGCGCTATAAAGTTAGATCCAAAAAATCCATACTATTTGGAATTGAAATCTAAAATACATATATCTAATCAAGAATATGGAGAAGCAATAAAAGCATTAGGTATTTGGTTAAGTGTAGACCCCAAAAACGGTGAAGCATACAACTGGCTTGGAGTTTGTAAGCTAAAGAATTTTCACATAAAAAATAAATTAAATAAAATAAAT
>JALRJE010000025.1 GCA_023268965.1 Crocinitomicaceae bacterium | reverse complement strand
AGTTTCTGAAATTGCTGGGCAAGGTTATTGAATAACAAAAAACCCCGTTGCGAACAACGGGGCTTTTTTTCCACTCTAAAACTAAACCTATCTATTTTAGCGGATAAAAAGTAATTCTCTGAATTTAGGCAATGGCCAGAGTTCGTCTTCTACCAAGAGCTCAAGTTTATCGGCATGGTAGCGAATTTCATCAAAATGTGTTTTGACTTCATCACAGTATGCCAAGGCTTTTTGCTCTGAACCTTCGATTTTATTGGCCACTTTGCGGGCGGCTAACATGGTGTCTGAGGCCTCTTTCATTTTGTTGATGTGTAAAGACACTTTCTCGAGCAATTCGAGTTGTGCTTTGGCAGTAGCTTTTCCTGCTTTTTCACCGAACACACTCATCAAGCCTTGCACGTTTTCAATCAATTTGTTTTGGTAAGTGACAGCGGCTGGAATAAAATAATTCTGAACGAGGTCGCCCATCAAGCGAGATTCAATTTGAATTTTTAAGATGTAATTTTCAAATTCAATTTCTGCGCGTGCCTCGAGCTCACGCGGGGTGAGTATTTCTAGGTCATTGAATAATTGAACGACTTTTTTATCGTGCCACACTTGCAGTGCACGAGGAGTATCTTTTAAATTAGACAAGCCGCGTTTTTCGGCATCTTTAACCCATTTGTCTCCGTAGCCATTACCCTCGAAACGGATTTTCTTAGAGGCTTTAATGAGCACTTGCAATTCTTTAAGAATGGCTTCGTCTTTGGACTCTCCTTTTTCGATGCGTGCATCTACTGAAATTTTGAAGGCGCGCAGTTGCTTGGCCATAATGGTGTTCAAAACGATCATTGCCGAAGCACAATTGGCAGAAGATCCAACCGCGCGGAACTCAAATTTATTACCTGTAAATGCAAATGGAGAGGTGCGGTTACGGTCAGTGTTGTCGAGTAAGATTTGCGGTATTTTGCCAATGTTGAGTTTGAGCTCGGTTTTGTCTTGGGGTGTCATTTTGCCGGCCTTGATGTTCTTTTCGAGGTCGTCAAGGAGGCCAGAAAGCTGCGTCCCGATAAACGCTGAAATAATCGCTGGAGGCGCTTCGTTGGCACCTAAGCGGTGGTCATTACCTGCAGAGGCGATGGCAGCGCGGAGTAAATCGGCGTTGTCATGGATAGCCATAATGGTGTTGACAAAAAATGTCAAAAACTGCAAATTAGATTTTGGGTTTTTACCCGGAGCTAAAAGATTGACACCTGTGTTGGTGCTCAAAGACCAGTTGTTGTGTTTACCTGAACCGTTCACGCCAGCAAATGGCTTCTCGTGCAACAACACACGGAAGTTATGCTTGCGTGCAATTTTTTCCATGAGGTCCATTAACAAGAGGTTGTGGTCATTGGCTAAATTACACTCTTCAAAGATTGGCGCGCACTCAAACTGATTAGGCGCTACTTCATTGTGGCGGGTGGTTACTGGAATTCCTAATAATAAAGATTCCACCTCAAACTCACGCATAAATGCATTGACACGCTCAGGAATAGATCCAAAATAGTGGTCTTCTAGCTGCTGACCTTTGGCCGGAGCGTGGCCAAAAAGTGCACGACCTGTGAGCATAAGGTCAGGGCGCGCATTGAACAACGCAGAGTCAATTAAGAAATATTCTTGTTCCCAACCAAGCGTGGCATTTACTTTGTTGACGTTTTTATCAAAGTACTGACATACTTCAACCGCTGCGTGGTCTACGGCATTCAAGGCCTTGAGTAAAGGCATTTTATAATCTAAAGACTCACCTGTATAAGAAATAAAAATGGTCGGGATACAAAGTGTTTTGCCAATGACAAAAGCAGGTGAAGAGGGGTCCCAAGCCGTGTAACCACGGGCTTCAAAAGTATTGCGGATACCGCCATTCGGGAAAGAGGAGGCATCTGGTTCTTGTTGAACGAGCATATCGCCGTCAAAACGCTCAATGGCTTTACCTGGGCCAATTGGCTTTAAAAAAGCGTCGTGCTTTTCTGCAGTTGTTCCAGTAAGTGGTTGAAACCAGTGGGTGTAGTGCGTTGCACCTTTAGAAATGGCCCAGTCTTTCATGGCGCTAGCCACTTGGTCTGCGTATTTACGATCTAAGCGGGTACCATTCTGAATGGCTTCTGTCATGAACTTGTAGGTGTCTGAAGGAAGGTACTCCCGCATGATATCTTGGTGAAATACATTTTGACCGAAAAGATCCGAAAGTTTGCCATTGTAATCAATGTGCTTGGGTTCACGGTGCAATACATCTTGATACGCTCTTAGTCTTTTTGTTGCCATTTTTATTAATTTTTGACAAAGATATGTATTTTTTAGGGGGTCTGGCTGAATATTTAGAACTTTTTTCAACATTACCCCCCTCTTTTTTAACATTAAATTAAAAAATAATGAAATTTAAAGGAATACATAAAGAATTACGAACTTTGTAAAATGAATAGAGATCGGTTGCTCCGTTGTTTTGAAAAAGAACTTCCAGGTGAAGCAGCCCATGCCCCTTACATGCGTTACCGACAAGAATTTGAACAAATTTATGCCGTACAACAAAGACGCCCCGCAGCAGTAGCCATTCATTTCTATCAAAAAGACACTAATTGGTATTTCATTTTGATCGAACGCAGTACCTACAACGGGCAACACAGCGGCCAAATGGCCTTTCCAGGTGGGAAACCAGACCCAACAGATCTACATCTCGAATTCACCGCCAGAAGAGAGTCCTTTGAAGAAATCGGAATTCCGCTCTACTTCGGACAGCATATCAAAACCCTTTCGAACGTATGGATCCCCGTTTCGGGTTTTGAAGTCAGCCCTTTTGTATTTCTGCACGAAGGTGTACCCCGCCTCCAACCCGACCCCAGAGAGGTTCAGCAAATCTTTAGTATCGCAATTTCAGAGCTATTAAAGCAAGAAAGTTGTATTCAAAAAGATATCCATATTCCGGGAGGCGTGATTTTGAAAGACCATCCTTGTTTTGTACTACAAGAAAAAATTGTTTGGGGGGCAACAGCACTCATTTTGAATGAGCTTAAGTTGCTACTGAAGGAATTTTAACAATGAACATAAAACGCCTAAAAAACAAAAAGAGGAACAAACGCTATTTGTTCCTCTTTTTGCTAAACCATGCTAAAACTATAAAACTAAAACTACAACTATGAACTGTAATCTTGGGGCAAATTTACGGCAGTATTTTGGATCTGCAAAGATTCCAATGTAAAATATTTGTTAAATTTTAATTGCTCTTGTCATTTCGCGTTTACCGGGAGGGCCAGGTAGGGAGTCGACGGTAAATCCGAGTGCTTTTAAATCGCGTTTAAATTGACCTTGTGCGCAATAAGTTACGAGCACCCCACCTTCATTCAAAACCCCATAGAGCTTTTCAAAAATGGACTTATGCCACATTTCGGCTTGAACCCTTGGGCCAAAGGCATCGTAATAAATGAGATCAAACTTTTTAGAAGAAGACCATTCTTGAATGTGAAATGAGGCTTTGTATAAAGTAAAGTGAGTGTCAAATGCATGCGTTTCTCCAAAAGGGAGCGCCATCATATCGGTATAAAATACTTTTACCTCAGCATCGTCTTGATAGTTCATTTCTTTCCAAATCTCCTCCTCAACCGGATAAGCCTCCAGACCTACATACTCAATATTTATTTGATTTTCCAGTGCAAACTGAGCGCTGAGTAACGCATTGAGGCCTGTGCCAAAACCAACTTCAAGAATTCTTATTTTCTTCGAATCAGCGCTCGAGAACGCCAGGCCATTTTGAATAAATACATGATTTGCTTCTTGCAGACTACCGTGCATGGAATGATACGTTTCGTCGAGCTCGGGCACATACAAAGTGGGCGAACCATCGGCAGTCAAGCGCAGTTCTCTTTTCATTTTTTGCGGATCAAATACAAGCCGTCTCTAATGGGCAACAACACCTTTTCAACTCTTGTGTCTTGGCATATTTTCTGATTGAGCGCGCGAAGCAACGCAGTGTCTTTGTCTTGATGGGTAGCGTCGAGCACCTTCCCCGACCACAAAACGTTATCGATCAAAATAAATCCACCCGGATTCAGTTTTTCAAGGGCTTGTTCGTAATAAAGTGGATACTGTTGTTTGTCAGCATCGATAAAAATCAAATCAAACATCCTATCGAGTAAAGGAATGATTTGAGCGGCGTTGCCAATTTTGTACTCAATTTGTTTGGAAAATGCTGAAGCAGCAAAATACGACCGCACGCGTTGTTCCAACTCTTCATTGACATCAATGGTTAGCAATTTTCCGTCAGAAGCCAAACCCTCAGCTAAACACAAGGCAGAATAGCCCGTGTAAGTCCCAATTTCTAGAATGGTTTGAGGGCGCAGCAACTTGGCAATCATGCTCAAAACACGACCTTGAAAATGCCCACTGAGCATGCGGGGCTGCAGTACTTCTAGGTGTGTTTCACGGTCTATTTTTGTGAGCAATGCCGAAGCCTCAGAACTGTGTGCGCTCACATAAGCTTGTAATTCAGAAGAAATGAAATCCATTTGTGTTTGTATTTACACAAAGATACACGAAGCTCGGCGCATTTTCATAAATTTGTAAATTCAGCAATTACACATGACCGTTTCCGCAATTCGCCAACAATTTTTCGACTTTTTTCAAAGTAAAGGACATCAAATTGTATCCTCAGCTCCAATGGTGGTCAAGAACGACCCTACCCTGATGTTCACCAACGCCGGCATGAACCAATTCAAGGATTTTTTCTTGGGTTACCAAGTTCCTGCCAACCGACGTGTCGCCAACTCGCAAAAATGCTTGCGCGTTTCGGGCAAACACAACGATCTCGAAGAAGTGGGTGTAGACACCTACCACCACACCATGTTCGAAATGTTGGGCAATTGGTCTTTTGGCGATTACTTCAAAGAAGAAGCCATTGGCTGGGCATGGGAGCTACTCACCACCGTCTATAAAATTCCTGTTGATCAACTCTACATTACCGTTTTTGAGGGCGATGCCAAAGACGGCGTGCCTCAAGACAGTGAAAGCATCCAAATCTGGAAAAAATACATCGCAGAAGAGCGCATCATTCTCGCCTCAAAAAAAGACAACTTTTGGGAGATGGGCGACACTGGCCCCTGCGGTCCTTGTACTGAAATTCACATCGATCTCCGCAGCCAAGATGAACGCGCCAAAGGCGATGGCAAATCGTTAGTCAATGCAGACCACCCCCAAGTGATCGAAATTTGGAATAACGTATTCATGGAGTTCAACCGTAAAGCCGATGGCAGCCTTGAACCGCTTCCTTCCAAGCATGTCGACACCGGATTGGGCCTTGAGCGCTTGGCAATGGCCCTGCAAGGCAAGCAATCCAACTACGACACCGACCTCTTTCAATCACTTATTCAGTTTATCTCAAAGCAAGCCAATATTCCTTACGGAAGAGCTGAAGAAACCGATATCGCGCTGCGCGTCATCTCTGATCACATCCGAGCCATTGCCTTTTCAATTGCCGACGGCCAACTTCCTGCCAACAACGGTGCGGGTTATGTCATCCGCCGCATTTTGCGCAGAGCTGTTCGCTATGGCTATCAAACACTAGGTCTCAAAGAACCCTTTCTCTGCGACCTCTCCGTAGTCCTCACCGACCTCATGGGCCATCCCTACGTAGAACTCATCAACCAAAAAGAGCTGATTTACAAAGTCATCAAAGAAGAAGAATTGAGTTTCTTTAGAACACTCGAACTCGGCATCAAGCGCATAGACGATCTCATCGTAAACGTCAAAGCAAAAGGCGCCAAACAACTCGATGGTAAAGCTGTTTTTGAACTTTACGACACTTACGGCTTCCCGCTAGACCTCACCTCTTTGATTGCCAGAGAAAACGAACTCGAGGTAGATGAAGTAGGATTCCAACAAGAACTCCAAATACAAAAAGACCGCTCTAGAGCAGCCACTACTATAGAAACTGACGACTGGCAACAGGTACAGCCAGACACCACTACACAATTTATTGGTTACGACGACAAAACGGCATCCGTTCAAATCATCAAGTACCGCAAAGTGAGTCAAAAAGGCAAGACGTTTTATCAACTCGTTTTGGATCAAACGCCTTTCTACCCAGAAGGCGGTGGTCAAATTGGAGACAGCGGTGTATTGCTTTACGGTACAGAAAGCATCAAAATTTTTGATACCAAAAAAGAGAACAACCTCATTGTGCACCTCAGCACCGAATTACCCAGCCAACTCGATGCACCTTTTGAGGCCCGCATCGATTTAGCCAAACAACAACACACCGCCAAAAACCACAGTGCCACCCACCTACTCCATCATGCCTTGCGCAGTATTTTGGGCACGCACGTAGCGCAAAAAGGCTCTTTGGTCTCAGAAAAAGGCCTGCGCTTTGACTTCTCTCATTTTGCGAAGGTCACTGACCAACAACTTTCTGAAATTGAAGCAGCGGTGAACACAGCCATACAAGCCGCACAACCCTTACAAGAAAACCGCGCACTCGATATCGAAAGTGCCAAGCAAAAAGGCGCTATGGCCTTATTCGGAGAAAAATACGGCGACACCGTTCGCGTTATTGAATTTGGTGAGTCCATCGAATTGTGCGGTGGCATTCATGTTTCCAACACGAACCAAATCGGGGTGTTTAAACTTGTTGCCGAAAGCGCAGTCGCCGCTGGTATTCGCCGCATAGAAGCCATCACCGGCGATGCCGCCATGCAGTATTACAAAGACAAAGCCGTTCAACTCGAGCAAATAGAGGCCTTGCTCAAAAAACCAGCTGACATCGTGAAGGCCATTGAGGAGTTGCAGCACAAAAACACTGCCCTGGGTAAAGAGATCGAAAAATTTGCCAAACTTCAAGCGCAAGCCCTCAAGAATGAACTCAAAAATGAAGTGCAAATGCAAAATGGCCTGCACTTCTTGTTCAAAGAAATCCAAACCGACGCCGCAAGCGCCAAAGATATCCTCTTTCAATTGCGTCAAGAATTCAGCCCTTTTGTGGGCGTGCTTGCACACCGCGAGGCAGATAAATGTGGGCTAACGGTCATTATAGATGAAGCACTTGCCGCAGAAAAACAATGGAACGCCGCACAATGGATCCGTGAGGTTGCTGCACTTATTCAGGGTGGTGGAGGCGGCCAAGCAGCCTTTGCAACGGCTGGAGGCAAAAACCCTACGGGCCTCGCAGCAGCGCTCCAAGCACTACAAAATAAACTGAGTGGCCAATAAAAAAATACTGATCCTGACCTACTACTGGCCACCTAGCGGCGGCACTGGCGTTCAACGCTGGCTGCATTTTACCCGTTATTTGAAAGAATTAGGCTGGGACCCCATTATTTTTACACCAAGCAACCCCGAGGCGCCTGTACAAGATTCAAAACTACTCGCTCAAATCCCGGAGGGCATTGAGGTACTCAAACTTCCGATCTGGGAGCCCACGCAACTCTACATGCGTCTCAGCGGCAATAAAGGAAAGCAACTGCAAACAGGTTTTATGCAAGAAGGCAAAAAGAAGCCAGGCCTTTTACAACGCGTTGCACTGTACATCCGGGCTAATCTTTTTATTCCAGATGCCAAAATGGCTTGGATCAAGCCTGCAAGCCGTTACCTCATCGACTACCTCCATTCCAATGAAGTAGCAGCTCTTATCTCAACTGGTCCGCCGCATACCATGCATCTTATTGCACGCAATGTCAAGCGCGCTACCAAACTACCATGGCTAGCCGATTTCCGCGATCCCTGGACTCAAATCGATTGGTTTGAGCAGCTTCCACTCAATCGGTTGGGCCTAGCCAAGCACCAAGCCCTCGAAAAAAGCGTGCTCTTAGAAGCAGACCTACTCACTATTGTCAGCAGCAACTGGCAACAACAAACGCAAGCCCTTTGCGGGCGAGATGTAGCGCTAGTTACAAACGGTTTTGCCCCTGAAGATTTTGCAGCTTTTCAGCAGCAACCAGACCCCCACTTCACCATTTTACATACGGGTTCAATTAACAAAGACCGCAACCCAAGTGCCCTATGGAAAAGCTTGGGTCATTTTGCCCAAAACAACCCTGAATTTGCTGCCAAACTTCGAATCCGACTCATTGGCGCGCTCGACGCACGTGTACGCGCTGACATAGAAGAAGCTGGCCTCATGCCGTATGCCCATTTAGAGCAATTTGTACCGCATGCGCGCGTTATTGAAGAACTTTCTGCTTGCAGCCTACTTTTATTGCCAATCAATAATGTCAAAAACCAAATGGGTATCATCCCGGGTAAGATTTTTGAATACCTCGCAAGCGAACAACCTATTTTAGCCGTCGGGCCGTTGGAAGGCGACGCTGCAACCATTTTACGCAAGCAAGCAGGCACCCACATTGTTGGTTTTCAGGACGAGATTCATTGGCCTCAAATCATAGCAATGTGTGCCGTTAAACCGCAACGCAAAGAAGCCTTATTGCCGTATTCTCGAAAAGCGCTTGCTGAAAAAATAGATCAACTCCTCAAAGAACTTCTATCCAATGACAAAGGTTAGCGTCATCATATGCACCTATAATTCGGCAAAGGTGATCGAGAAAACCTTGGGTTGCGTTTTCAAGCAAGAGGGTTTAGGTCGAGAATTTGAACTAGAGGTGCTCGTTATTGACGATCAATCTACCGATCAAACCAAAGCGCTTTGCGCACAATTTCCAGTCCTATTTTTACAAAATGAGTGCAATTCGGGAGGGCCTAACAAAGGACGCAATGTAGGCTTGCGTATGGCAACCGGAACATATATATGTCTTTGTGATCACGATGACCACTGGGAGCCAAGCAAGTTAAAAAATCAGTTAGCGGTTTGCAAACAAGCACCAATTATCAGCGGCGCGTATCAAATTATCGACACCCAAAATAAACGCAACCTACGCAGAGGCAACAAGATCAGCAGCCCGCTTTTATTTAATAAAAACGAGACCTTTCTTCAATTGCTGCAGCGCAGTTACAAGGGGCAAGTGATTTACCTTTCTGGCTTGCTTTTTTCCGCCGAACTCAAACACATTGAATTCGAAGAACAATTTGGCTTTCTAGACTACGATTGGCTGGTTCGGCTTTTTGAAAACCAAACAAGTATCGAATTACCAAATCTACTTTTTACGAGATATGTAGAAGGCAAGAACTTATCCTTTAATGAAAAATATAGAGTTTCAGATCATAAGGCTGGTATTTCGTTACTTGAACAATATCAACTGCGCTACCCAAAAGAAAGTAGGATTGGTATTCAGAAATTTCACGGCACCCTAGCGCGCTATTATTATTTGATCAACCAATTACCCAAATCGCGTCATTTGCTATTAAAATCAGGTCTATTCCCTAAAAATTGGTTTTTCTTTCTTACCTCTTATTTTGGACATCGCCTTGTCAGGCGCTACATTCATTTTTTTGGTTAACTCATGAAGATTTTCTTACTCTCCCTTTTATCAAGTTACCGAGCTATTCGCCATAAATTCCGGATGTTTATAGCACACAATTGGCAGCTCCTACCCTTTCTAAAGCCGAGCATCGGCATCCAAAAAAAGTGGCTTGGAAGTATCTATGGTGGGTTTTATGTACATCCACCGCTACTGCAACCAGATCAACTTGTGGTATCGGTAGGCATTGGAAAGGATATCAGTTTTGACCTTGCCCTCATTGAAAAATATAAGCTCCAAGTGTATGCCTACGACCCCACGCCCAAATCATTAAATTGGCTCCAAACACAACAATTACCAGCTACATTTCAGTATTTTGATTTTGGTCTCCATGCTACTATTGATGGCGAAGTCACTTTTTACTTACCCAAAGATGAACGTGCCGTTTCTGCCAGCAGCAAAATTTCTGCAGTTATGAATGAAAATGAAGCCATCAAAGTCCAGATGCGCACATTTAAAGAACTTCTCAAAACACTTCCATCCAAACATATTTCCATTTTCAAAATGGATATTGAGGGCGCAGAATATGAGGTGCTCGAGACCCTATTCGAGGATTCTGAAGTACAAATTGATCAGCTCTTGGTGGAGTTCCACGACCGCATGTTCAAAGACACACATCCACATTTATCTCAAAAAAGTGCAGCTTACTTGAAGCTAAAAGGTTATGTTCCTTTTGGATGCAGTCTCTCCTCAGAAGAGGTTTCTTTCATTCATCAATCATTGGTATAATCTCATGAACAACGCCATCGAAACGTTTTTACTAGATCTTGGTTTTTCTTGGACGCTAGCCAAGTATGTTCCTTTTTTGCTCGCCCTCTTGACCGGATGGCTACTTTTTAGGACCGTACAAAAGTTCCGGATGAATAAATGGGTCTTGTTTCCATTGCTAGCACTTGTTTTTTGCCTGCCTTTTGCAACTTACTTCTTCTTTTATCCTATTTACCAACCCGATCTTCAGAACCAAACCTACCTACCAAAGACCGTTATAAACCATCCGCCAAAAGGAACAACACTGGCCGTTGTTGTTTTGCCAGGTTGCCCTTATTGCATGCAAACTACCGAGATCATGAATCGGTTGGCCAAACAAAATAAAAAGCTAAAGATTGTCTATTGCCTCGTATCCGAAGACCCCGATGCACTGCAAACCTTTCGTAAAAAATTAGACCGACGCATCGAGATTCGCTATACCAATGATGCCGCACTTTGGATGTTAGCTGCAGAAGGTGTGTTTCCGAGTTATTTACTTTTTGACAATAAGCGCTTGAAGCGTGCTTGGCACAATACTACTTTTGGGGTGCTTGCGCTAGACGAGTTGCGTGCTTATAGGTAAACCACAGCGCTAACAAGAAGCCCAAAAGCAATAAAACTGACCCGATACTTGCCAGTGTTGAACCTGTTTGCACAGTAAGCGGTTCGAATTTCCAAGTAATTTCATGCTTGCCAGCGGGTACCACAACACCTCTTAGCAAATAGTTGACACGAAGATTGGCAACTGCTTTGCCATCAATGTAGCAATTCCAGCCTGCAGGATAATAGATCTCACTAAAGACAGCCAATTGCTTTGCTTTCGCATTAGAACGGTAGCGCAATTGAGATGGATCATAGTTCAAGAGCTGAATTTGGGAGGTAGAATCTTGGCCGAGGCCTACTACCTGCGACTTGAATTCTCGATGAACTACGGCTTGTGTTTTGCTGTTGGTCAGTACTTTTGATCCACTAGCCAACATTTCTTGGTTGGCATTGGGTACCACTTTTACTTCTGAAACAAACCAAGCAGGGCCGTTAGCATTGGTGTTGCGCACGGCAGGCTGATTGGGCTTGAGGATGATGTATTTGGTATTGAGCATGTTCAAGTATTCTGCCTGGCCAACTAAAGCCAAACTTTCAATGCTGAGGGTGTCGTAAATTTGCTGGAGTTGCTCCTGAGTAACGCCTACAGGAAGGGCAAGCGTGCGCAATTTGTTATTTTTGGCCTCGTTCACCGCTGTGCTGAGCGCCTGAACTGCCGGCGAAAAATGAAAATCCACAAACTCTTGGTATCTCTTTAACTTAGCACCGTGATACCCACCTATACTTTTATGAAAAAAACTGGTGTTTGTCTCGGCCATGGTGCCGTTGAGGTTCAGTACGCGGTAGTTGCTCGACAAATTCAAGGCACCAAAAGCGGCGTAGGTACTCAGCACGCTTTGGTCGGAAAGATCTTTGTAATAAATAAAGTCGGCGTACGCCGCCTCTAATTGCTGTGCGAGTGCTGGATTGGGTTTTTCTTGCTGTATTATGCTGATATCGGCTGGTGATACCGGATAAGGGATACTTGCTTCGTCTAAAGACTGGTAGGCTTCTAGTACACCAGTGCTGTCATCGTTATTGAGATAGCGCTTGGCCACGCTCATTTGATCGGCCAAGACCAGCACACCAACAATGGCAATAACCAACAGCCTATTGAATTGCGTACGCAACAAAAGGACCACTACACCCAATGCTAAAATGACTAAAAACAAAGAGCGCTGCATGTCGGCTTTATAAATAGCGATACGGGCATCGATTAAGGACTGGCGCAAGCCCTGATAAAACGCCGTTTGGCTCTGATCTTTGGCCTGCTTGGTTGCTTCGGTGAATTGTTGCACTTCTTCTTTGGTCATAAAGGTCCCGGATAGACTCGGGCTCAGCACGAGTACAATGGCAAAAAGCAGCACAATTCCCATAGCGCCATACCAATATTTCTTTTGCCCCCAGAGCCCTTCATTTTTAATAAGTTTATCCAAAAACAGAAGGCCCATGGTGGGCACCATAATCTGCAATAACACCAAAAGCATTTTGGAGTCTCTGAACTTATTATACATCGGAAATTGATGGATAAAGAAATCATTGAAGAAGTTCATTTGATTGGAGGCCAAAAAGAGCACTAATACACTTAATATCAAGAATGGCCAGCGCAGCGTATCCTTAACAAAAAGGAGGCCTAGAATAAAAAAGACGAGTAGCACCACACCAAAATAAAAGGCGCCACCACTCATGCGCTGCCCACCCCAATAATGATTCATTTGACCAACTTGTTCTATGTAAGTAGGATCGGTATCAGTAAGCGCATCGGGGTCATTGGCAATCAGGTCGCCTTTACCACCTTTGGCATTAGGTGCATATAGGGAGAGTAGTTCACGCGCACCATAGTTGTACTCGAGGATGTAATCTGTGGTTAAGCCTTCTTTGGCTTGCTGAGAACCGTTTTTGGCCTTAATGGTTAATTCAGAGGTTCCTCTTGTGGTGTACTTGCTGTACTCAAGAGTTGTAAGGAGTAAGCTGGCATTGGAAAGCAGTGCCAAAATGCTCGCTAGCGCAAGACCACCCATTGCTAAACCAAGGGGCTTCCATTTTTTAGCAAGCGCCAAACGGATCACCTCTGCAATAGCAACTGCTCCTAAAATAAATGCCAAATAATAAGTCATTTGCAAGTGATTCGCTGTAATATTAAGCCCCATGAACAAAGCAAAAATGGCTGAACCCAGCAGCCAGCGGCCTCTAAATGCCAATACAAGACCCCCGAGTGCAGGCGCCATGTAGGCAATGGCATTTACTTTGGACATATGGCCAGCTCCCAAATACAAGATATTGATGGTGGAGAAACCATAGCCAAGAGCACCTATCATGGCAAGCCAAGGATTGAGGCGCAGGCAAAGCCCTAAAATATAAAAACCAAGCATGGACACAAATAAAATGCCCACTGGACGTGGCAAGCCTAATTTAAGAAGTTGATCGACATACGTTAGCCAATTGGAATGCTGATCGGCGGATATTTGATAGGTTGGCATACCAGAAAACATGGCGTTGGTCCAGTTGGGTTGCTGTTGGTCGTGTGTGAGTTTGTAGTCGAACATTTCTTTGGACATCCCTTGAAACTGACGGATATCATTTTGCTTGAGGGCATAACCGTCAAAAAGTGGAGAAAAATAAATGGAAGGCAAAACCACAAAAAGCACCAACGCTACAAGGTGTGGTAGAAATGATTTAAAAGACAGTTTCATGCTGAAAATTTGGGTTGAATTTACGAATTAATGGTTTGGATTCGCATAGCGCTGCACGTCATTTGCAGTAATACACTGATCTGACAAAATGACCAAGCGCTCTATGATATTGCGCAGTTCGCGGATATTACCGGTCCAGTTGAGCGCTTGTAGGGCTTGAACCGCGGCAATATCGATGGTTTTTTGAGCAATACCGTGGTCTTGGCAAACCAATTTCAAAAAGTGGTTCACGAGTAAAGGAATGTCAGAACGGCGCTCATTGAGGGCAGGTACATGGATGAGAATAACCGCCAAACGATGAAAAAGATCTTCTCTAAAACGACCCGCATTGATTTCCGAACGGAGATCTTTGTTGGTGGCGGCCAACACCCTGCAATCTACTTTGAGGTCTTTCTCCCCTCCTACCCGTTGAATGACGTTCTCTTGCAACGCACGCAAAACTTTGGCCTGAGCAGTAAGAGACATATCGCCAATTTCATCTAAAAAAAGAGTTCCGCCAGAAGCCAACTCAAACTTTCCTTTGCGGTCTTTGATGGCGGAGGTAAAGGCACCTTTTTCATGTCCAAACAACTCGCTTTCGATAAGTTCGGCTGGAATGGCTGCGCAATTGACTTCTATAAATGGCATTTTAACCCGCGTTGAAAGCTCATGCAAGGAACGAGCTACCAGTTCTTTACCTGTCCCGTTGCCGCCAGTGATGAGCACGCGCGCATCTGAAGGCGCTACTTTTTCAATCATGGTTTTGATGGCTTCAATTTCAGGACTTTCGCCTATAATTGCTGAGCCTTTTATTTTCTTAACGACTTGCTTGAGTTGTTTGGTTTCTTGTACAAGCAGATTGCGGTCTTTGACCTGGCGCAACAATACTAAAATACGGTTGAGGTCTAACGGCTTTTCAATGAAATCAAAAGCACCTTTTTTAATGGCGCCAACCGCTGTTTCAACCGTGCCATGACCAGATATCATGATCACAGGTGATTCGATACCTAGTGCTAGAATTTGATCGAGTAATTCCAAACCGTCCATTTGCGGCATTTTGATATCAGAAAAGATGAGCTCATAGGTATGCGTCTTGAGCTTTTCTAGGGCTTGCGCACCATTTTCGGCCTCTTCTACTACACAGCCTTCAAATTCTAGTATTTCGCGCAGCGCTCGGCGTATCGCGCGTTCATCGTCGATGAGGAGTACTTGCATCATTTTATTTTACGGTACGTTCTAACATAGGTACAAACTTAAAAGTACCAAATTCTTCGGTACTGTATTCGGTATCTGAGCTTTTGTGTATGCGTAGCATTTTTTGTTCCGCTCCTTCACCCACTGGAATCACCATAAGGCCACCGACCTTTAATTGCTCAAGGAGTACTGTAGGAATATCTGGTGCACCACAGGTAACCAAGATGCGGTCAAAGGGTGCATAGACGCGGTTTCCTTTGTAGCCATCGCCAAAAAAAAGACTGGCATTAAAGCCAAAAAACTCGATCATGCGCTTGGCCTTGGTGTGTAAAGGTTGATGCCGCTCAATGGAAAAAACTTTGGCGCCTAGCGCACAAAGAATGCAGGTCTGAAAACCAGAACCTGTACCAATTTCTAAGACGCGTAAGCCCTTTTCGAGCTGCAAGAGCTCGGTCTGAAAAGCAACGGTATAAGGGTGGGAAATGGTTTGCCCAGAACCAATTTGAAAAGCCATATTGGTATAGGCTTGTTCGTCAAAAGCGAGGTCTAGAAAATAATGGCGTGGAATGGCCTCAAAGGCATTTAAAATGCGTTCATCTTGAATGCCCATTTCGGCTAATTCTTGGATGAGCTGACGCCTACGGCCCTTGTGCTTGAAAGTATCTTTAAGGTGCTCCATTATCTTTATATAGCCAATATCACGCCAACAGGGCAATGATCGGATCCTAATACTTCGTTCAAGATAAAGGCTTCTTTAAGCTTTGGCGTAAAGGCTTCACTCAGTAAGAAGTAATCAATGCGCCAGCCCACATTCTTCTGGCGAGCCCCGGCGCGGTAGCTCCACCATGAGTACTTAATGGATTCAGGATGCAAGACCCGAAAACTATCCAATAAGCCTGCACCAACAAAGGCATTCATACCGTTGATTTCTTCTTGCATGTAGCCAGCCGCTTTGTTGTAATTCTCTTTAGGACGTGCCAGATCGATGGATTGATGCGCCACATTGAAGTCGCCACAAACCACTACCGGTTTGCTAGCTTCTAAATTCTTCAAGTAGGCTAAAAACGCAGCATCCCAAGTTTGGCGATAAGCTAAGCGCAAAAGCTCACTACCAGAGTTGGGTACGTATACGGTTACCAGAAAAAAACTGTCAAATTCTGCGCAAATAACACGGCCTTCGGTGTCGTGGTCGGGCAGGCCAATACCATAAGAAACCGAAATTGGCGCCACTTTAGTTAAAATTGCGGTTCCAGAATACCCTTTCCTTTCAGCTGAATTGGCAAATACTTGGTAGCCAGACAACGGAGCCACTGCCTCGGCAACTTGGTCTGGCGTGGCTTTGGTTTCTTGCAAACAAATGACATCTGGAGCTTGAGCTTGCATGTCTTCAATGAAGGTTTTGCCGACTACAGCCCTAATGCCATTTACATTAAATGAAAGGATTTTCATGACGAAAGTTTAGCCTCAAAAATACTAAAATTTCGGCACTAGGTGTTCATTGCGCTAGTACCCGACCAGAGCCGTACTCGGTTTTTAAAATCTGACTTGGCTGGCCATGATAATATAAATTTCCGGCGCCATAGAGTTGCGCTTTCAGCAATAACTGATCTGCAGCAATGTAACTTGCCTTTGGCGAAATACTTCTGAACGAAATGGAGTCCGTTGCGAGTAAACCAGCCGCTTGCAGCGATGAAGAACCATCTAGGTCAACAAATAAGGAACCCACAGTACCTGTTAGTTGTAGTGTTTGCCAGCCGTAATTGTTGCGAACGCTTACTTTATGCGCACTGATGTTCAAATCAACGGCGCCAACACCTTCTTTGAGATAAACAAGTAAGTCTTCGGCAAGCCACGTATGGACAGTTCGGACTGCCTCACTATTTGCCAAATGCAACTCTTTTAATGATGTAAAATGTACCACTGCTTTTACTTTGCCTTTTTGATACCTGAGAAAACGGCAGCTGTTTTGATTATAGAGCTTTAAGGTATCGGCTTGTATTTCAGCTGACAAAAAAGACAATAAGTTGCTTCCAGCCTGCCACTCGACGTAATTAAGGGAGTCTTGCAAAAGCGCCACTTCAATGTGCGGATGGATATACAAGTATTGAAAAGAAGAAAGTGGCGCAATCATGTTTTCGATAGTGCCAGTTGCTTTCCAACAGGTGCGTTCAGGTGCTTTTTGACAAGCAACTAAAAGCAAAATTAAAATGAACGCGATCAGGTACTTCATTTTTAAAAATGATAAGCCAAGCCAAGTTCCATGTAGTCGGCTTTGGCATAATGCGTTTTGAGCGTAGCAATGGCATCTAGCTTTGTACTGAGCGCGTAGCGGCTTCCCAAACGGAGGTATACGAATTCATCTGGACGCAAGACATCGCGCAAATAAAACCCTGCACCGTAGATGAAATGCAAGCGATCAAACGGTTGCACATAACCAATAAACAAGCCAATCTGCAGCGGGTCTAGGCCTGCAGCTTGCGGATAACTTGGGTGCGAAAGCAAACTGGTTTTGTAAATGATGTCAATGGAGGCTTCAAGGCCCGCTTTAGGACCTAAAAATTTGCGTGCAAATAGCGAGGCCGCATATACTGGAAAGCGCCCCACTCCTTTTGGATTCATCTCTTTGCCGCTGACAATACCCGTTAGGCCAAACTGTAGGTCGGGGCGTTTGAGCTCAGGTCTTGGATTTTCTTTTTGTTCAGGTGCAACAAACTTTTGAACGCCGAGCGATAAATACGGCACATTAACGCCTAAGTTTGGCATTTGATAACTGGCATTTGAAAAGTGCGTCATATCCAAACCAAATGTGAGGCCATAATCTTGCATACGCCAGCTATTTTTGAGTGCAAAACACATCATTGCATTCATTCTAGAGCCAATTGCCACGTTTGCTGGATTTAAAACCGCATCAAAAGGACGGTTGGTATAACCCAACCCGGTTGCGAACTTGAAATCTAAACGGTACTTTTTGAGCTTGACGATTGGTAATTCCACAAAGCCATAAAGGCCGACAAATCGGCCCAAAATTTGGTTGTTGCCGACAGAGCCAATAAAAAACGTGCCTCCTACTAAGGGTTGGCGATAAGCGGTATGCCATAATTTTGCATCATGAGCACGGTAGATATAGGAGAATTCAGCAGCTACCGCGGGCGCCTCAGGCAAATGAACCATAAGGCCGCGGTGCGCAAGTAAAAAACCTAGTTTCTGACGGTATTCAAAACCGGGCTGTGCCTTTAAATATGATCCAAAACAAAGGGAAAATAATAAAAAGTTGAGCAGACGCATCTCCAAATTTAAACAAAAGCTCGTTTCAACTGCTAACTTTGTCGTATGGACTCTCGTTTAATCGCTTTTGCACGCCTCCTCCAAATCATGGACGAACTTCGGGAGCGCTGCCCCTGGGATCAAAAACAAACTTTTGAAACCCTGCGCAACCTCACCATAGAAGAAACGTATGAAATGGCCGATGCCATTACCGAAAAAGACTACGCTGGTTTAGAGGGAGAGCTCGGTGATTTATTTCTACATTTAATTTTCTACAGTAAAATAGGCAGCGAACAAGGTCTTTTTGACGTCGAAAGCGTCCTTCATAAAATCTGCGATAAACTCATTTACCGACATCCGCATATCTACGGAGATACCGAAGCCATAGACGAAGAAACGGTCAAAGCAAATTGGGAAAAACTCAAACTCAAGGAAGGAAAAAAATCTGTGCTCGAAGGAGTTCCTTCTTCCCTTCCTGCTTTGGTCAAGGCCACGCGCATTCAAGAGAAAGTCAAAGGCGTTGGTTTTGACTTTGAAAAAGCAGATGACGCCTGGCAAAAAGTACAAGAAGAAATTGCCGAACTTAAAGTGGAAATAGACAGCCACTCAGATCAAATAGAAGCTGAATTTGGCGATGTGCTGTTTTCACTAGTGAACTACGCACGCTTTTTAAATATATCGCCAGAAAATGCCCTGGCTCAAACCAATCAAAAATTCATTAGGCGCTTTCAGCAAATGGAAAAGCTTTTGGAAGCCGACGGCTTACTCGCCCAAGACCAATCGCTAGCAAATTTAGACAGCTACTGGGAACGCGCCAAACTTAATGACATTAAAACCGATACGCTTTAAATCAAAACTCATGGATGCTTTTTATCAATATGCGATCAAGACGCTCATTTTATTAATGGTCACATTACTGATTCGCTTTTTAGCGGGCAAAGCTGTAGGGCGCTTTCTATCCAAGTTTGAAGGCGACATCAAAAGAAAAAGAGTATCTATTCGCATCATCAACCTCTTTTTATCGATTTTCTTTATCCTGATATTTGCCGCAATTTGGAACATCGAGACCAAAGACCTCATTGTTTTTTTTACCTCTACAATTACCGTCATTGGTATTGCATTTTTTGCAAATTGGTCCATTTTATCGAATATCACCGCAAGCTTGATTTTATACTTCAATCATCCGCTCAATATTGGCGAAACGCTGCGCATCTATGATAAAGAGTTTGATATTGAAGGAGAACTCATTGACCTGAGCTTCTTTTTCATGTACATCAAATCTTCGGAAGGCTTTTTGATTACGATTCCTACTTCGGCCGTTTTAAATAAAACCGTAATCATTAAATCTCAAAAAAACGCTCATCGAGGGTAGCACAAAAAGTACTTTTCGACCGGCGTCGAAAGTGCAGAGATATTCAAGTTATCAGAGGCTTTGGAAAGCTCCATAATGCTGCCGTTTTTGAGCAGTAAATTGATGTTGTGCTTTTGCTCGTTGTACGCTTTGTTGCTCAGGATATCTGAATACACAAAATAAGGTAGCTCTTGCTCGCTGAGGCCATGCTCTCCCTTTATGCGCTGTTGAACCTCTTTCAAGCGCGCTGCGCTAAAAGGTGTTTTGGAAATCTCTATTTTAAAAAGCTGACGGTTGACGAGCCCAGAACATAAGGTCGCTAAAATGTAGTCGGGTGCAAATTGCCAAACTTTGATTGCACCCCAGATATCGTAGTCGTCGAGGCGTGCAAAATGAGTCAGCACCATTGGGTCAGACTCAAAATGTTCGGCTCGAATATCTTGATCTAGAAAAAATTTAAGCGCTGGACTGGCAAAAAGATCGAAACCATCTAAGGTGAGTTCTTTGGCGCGGCGCAGCGCATGGATCAGCATGAATTCAGCAGCGACCACTGTTTTATGCAGATAAACCTGCCAATACATGAGGCGTCGAGCCACCAAAAATTTTTCTACCGAATAAATACCTTTCTCTTCGAGTACCAAGTGCCCCTCGTGAACATTGAGCATCTCGATGAGCCTCTCGCTGCCAATGACCCCCTCGGATACACCAGAATAAAAGCTGTCGCGGTTGAGGTAGTCAAGTCTATCCATATCGAGCTGACTCGATACCAATTCGTGTAAAAAAGGCTTGTGGTAGTCATTTTTAAAGATTTCGAGCGCTAGCGCTAAATCTTGACCGTACTCAACGGAAAGTTCTGCAATGAAATAAGCAGAAATTTGTTCGTGACTCACGCCGCAGACGATATCGTATTCTAGTGCATGGCTAAACGGCCCGTGGCCGATATCGTGCAACAGAATGGCCAGGCAAACGGCGCGCTCTTCTTCTAAACTGATGTCGTGACCCTTGCGGCGTATGCTCGTAACGGATTGGGTCATGAGGTGCATAGCACCCAAAACATGATGAAAACGCGTATGATTGGCGCCCGGGTAAACGAGGTAACTTAAGCCCAATTGCTGAATGCGACGCAAGCGCTGAAGGTAAGGGTGCTCGAGAATATCGAAAATAATTTCGTGTGGCAAAGAAATAAAACCGTAAACTGGGTCGTTTATAATTTTCTTCTTGTTATTAGGGGCGGTGTTCGCTGGCAAGTTGCTAACTTTAAAAATTCAATCAAAGCTATTAAAAATAAGACATATGCAAGGTAAAATTCTTTGGGCCGACGACGAAATCGAATTACTCAAACCCCACGTTCTCTTTTTAGAATCAAAAGGTTATCAGGTAGAAACAGCTACAAACGGTCAAGACGCCATCGAAAAAGCCATGAGCCAGCATTTTGACATCATCTTTTTAGATGAAAACATGCCTGGCCTTAGCGGCCTTGAAACACTCGCCCATATCAAAGAACAAAAAGCTTTGGTTCCGATTGTTATGATCACTAAAAGTGAAGAAGAACACATCATGGAAGAAGCCATTGGCTCTAAAATTGCCGATTACCTCATCAAGCCGGTCAACCCCAATCAAATTTTGCTCAGCATTAAAAAAAACCTGGACCATAGCAAACTCATCAGTCAAAAAACCAACGCGAGCTACCAACAAGAATTTCGCCAACTCGGCATGCAACTCATGGGGCGTCTGGATGCCGATGACTGGAAAGAACTCTACACCAAATTGGTATTTTGGGAACTCCAATTAGACAACATCGAAGATACAGGCATGCGCGAAATCTTCGAAATGCAGAAAAAAGAAGCCAACAAACTTTTTTGCGACTTTATTGAAGACAACTACCTGGACTGGACGAGCGGCAATCCCGATGCCCCTACGATGATCCACACCCTAATCAAAGACCGCATTGCACCCTTTATTGGCAAAGAAAAACTCGCAGTGTTGGTTATTGATAACCTGCGTTACGACCAATGGAAAACCATCGAAGGTATTTTGGGTCGTTATTTTCAAAAGGAAGAAGAAGATATTGTTTTTTCGATTTTACCGACCGCTACGCACTATGCAAGAAATGCATTTTTTGCCGGTTTACTGCCAGCAGAAATTGAAAGACGCTTTCCCACACTTTGGAAAAACGAAGACGATGAAGGCGGCAAAAATATGCATGAAAAAGACTTTCTAGAAGCGCAGCTCAAACGGCTGGGTAAGAACGTAAAGTGGTCTTATAACAAAATTACCAACGTCGAGGCAGGCAAAAAACTTTCCGACCAATTCCATCAATGGAAAGACAACGACGTTAATTTTATCGTTTACAATTTTGTCGATATGCTCTCGCATGCCCGAACAGAAATGGAAGTCATACGAGAACTCGCAGATAACGAAGCTGCTTACCGCTCTATTACCACAAGCTGGCTCGAACACTCGCCGCTGCTCGACATCTTAAAGAAAATTGCCGAGGCAGGGCAAAGGCTCATCATTACTACCGACCACGGCACCATCAAAGTAACCAAACCGGTGCGCATCGTCGGTGAGCGCAATACCAATACGAACTTACGTTACAAAGCAGGTCGTGGGCTTAGTTATGAGGCTAAAGATGTATTCGTAGTCAAAAACCCGCAAGATGCCCAACTTCCGAAACTGAAGCTTTCTGCCGAATTTGTTTTTGCCCGCGAACAAGACTTCTTTGTGTATCCGAACAACTATAATCATTTTGTTCATTATTATGGTCAAACCTTTCAGCACGGCGGCATATCTCTCGAGGAAATCCTCATTCCGTACGTCGTTCTAAAAGCCAAATAAAACCTAGGTTAGCCACAAAAAGTTTTTATTTTATTTTGCTTCTTTAGAACCATTCAAAATAACAAAATTCCGTACTTTTGTAAAAAAAAAATAAAAGTATGGAGCACACTCCGTTTTCCGTTTCAGCTATCCGTGAGCACTTCCCCGCGCTCCAACAAAAAGTTTACGGGAAACCGCTCATTTATTTTGACAATGGCGCCACCTCCCAAAAGCCTCAAGTGGTGCTCGATACCCTCGCAAAATATTACGCGATCGAAAACGCGAATATTCACAGAGGCGTGCACTATCTGAGCCAACAAGCAACTTCAGCCTATGAAGCTGCGCGTCGGACCATTCAACAATACATTGGCGCGAAAGGCCCCGAAGAAATTATTTTTACCAAAGGTGCTACCGACAGCATCAATCTGGTCGCCTTCTCTTTTGGTGAGCGCCTCAAACCTGGAGATGAAATTCTCATTTCTGCCATGGAGCACCATTCCAACATCGTGCCCTGGCAACTTTTGTGCGAACGAAAAGGCTGTGTATTGCGTGTTATCCCTATTTCTAAAAAAGGTGAACTCGATTTAGAGGCCTTTGAACAAATGCTTTCAGAACGCACCAAACTGTTGTCTATTATTCATATTTCCAATACGCTAGGCACCATCAACCCCGTCAAAGAACTCATTGCCAAAGCACACAAAGTAGGCGCAAAAGTACTTTTAGACGGCGCCCAAAGTATTCAGCATTTAGCAATCGATGTCAAAGACCTCAACTGCGATTTCTACACTTTTTCTGGACATAAAGTCTATGGCCCAACCGGCATAGGCGTCTTGTACGGCAAAGAAGAGCTCCTAGAAACCATGCCGCCCTATCAAGGCGGCGGTGACATGATCGCTAAAGTCACGTTTGAACGCAGTACCTACAATAGTCTTCCGCTCAAATTTGAAGCCGGAACACCCCATATTGCCGGCGCAATTGGCCTTGGTAGTGCCATCTCGTTTCTGCAAAGCATCGATATGCAAGCGGCCGCTGCCCACGAACTCGAGCTCACCAAATATGCCCAGGGTATTTTAGATACCTTTGAGGGGCTGCATATCATCGGTGAAGCCAAGAACAAAACCAGTGTAGTTTCGTTTACAATTGACCAAATGCATCCGTTCGATATCGGTACTCTTTTAGACAAACAAGGCATTGCAGTACGCACCGGTCATCATTGTACGCAACCGCTTATGGATTTCTATCAAATACCGGGCACTGTTCGAGCGTCATTTGCGTTTTACAACACGAAAGAAGAAATTGACACCTTTGTTGCTGCCCTGGAGCGTAGCATGCAAATTTTAGGCTCATGAGCATTCAAGAAAAACAACAAGAAATCATCGACGAATTTGCCATCTACGACGACTGGATGGACAAATACGAATACATCATCGAGCTCGGCAAAAGTGTACCCACCTTGGCTCCTGAGCTCAAAACCAAAGAACGCCTTATCGAAGGCTGCCAATCTAATGTTTGGCTCGCTACCGAAATCAAAGATGGTAAAATGCACTTCAGTGCTGACTCCGACGCTATTATCACCAAAGGCATCATTGGCCTGCTTATTCACGTCTACAACAACGAAAGCCCAGAAACCGTTGTTCAATCAGACTTATTTTTTATCTCTCAAATCGGGCTCGCCGAACACCTCTCGCCTACCCGAGCCAACGGCCTTTTGAGCATGGTCAAGCGCATGAAAACCGAAGCACTTCACAGCCTATCCAAATGAACGAATTAGAAGACCGCATCGTCGAGATGCTCAAAACCATTTACGATCCTGAAATTCCTGTCGATATTTTCGAACTTGGCCTCATTTATGAAGTCAAAATAGAAGCAGATAACCACGTTTTCATCAACATGACCCTCACCTCACCCAATTGCCCTGTAGCTGAATCATTACCCAAGGATGTCGAAGAAAAAGTGGCGAGTGTAGAAGGTGTTCAAAGCGCTAAGGTAAATATCGTCTTTGACCCACCCTGGGACAAAGACATGATGAGTGAAGAAGCCAAACTAGAGCTAGGATTTTTATAGGTGCTTAATTAGCTCGCACTAATTTCTAGCGCAACTAAATCTTTTCAAGCGATACTGTAAGTAATCGTAGTACTCAAATGTGAGGTGCTTTGAGCTAAGCACAATGATTTTTGCTTGTAGAGTATCGGTCGCTCTTTCGATCAATAAGTAATCTCCCCCTGAGCTCAAAGAACAGGCACTTTGATCAAAAACTACAGCATCTGAGACATCATATTGCCCAAAATACGAATACGTATAATTTGCCTGCCCGCTTATTTTTGCGGCATCTATTAAAAAACTGCCCGTAGCTAAACTATCAAAAAAGACAAAGCCTTCGCCGTCTTCTATACGCACTGTTTGGACCGTCCATAAACCAGGTAATCGCTTTTCGTTGTATCGATATTTGGAACAAGCAAATATGGAGGTCAGTAAGAAAATCAGAAAGATTTTTTTCATGATACAGCAATCGCGAACATACTTCTTATGCCCACTTCAAGGGCGTTTTCATCGATGTCAAATTGCGGGTGATGCACCGCATTGGTGAGTCCTTTACTGCTGTTGCCAGTTCCTAATCTGAAAAAACAAACCGGCCTATGATGGCTATAAAAAGCAAAATCTTCGGCGGTCATGCGCAGCGCTAATTCTTCCACATTCGAGTTGCCTAATTCTTTTCCAAGGATAGCCTGCACCTTTTGAGTAAGCTCGACATCATTCTTTAAATAAGGATACCCCTCACCAATCGTTAAATTGATTTGCGCATTCATTTTTTTTGAAAGATCCATAGCTTGGGCTTGGAGAATTGCCTTGGCTTGGGAGCGCCAGGTTTCGTCCATGGTGCGGAAGGTTCCTTTAATGGTGGCCATTGAACTAACCACATTTGTACTGCCCAAGGCCTCAAAACGACCAAAGGTAAGTACTTGTGGCACTGCAGAGGGGCACTGCTCCTCGAAAAGCTGCTTACAACTTTGCATCCAGGCCATACCGACATCGATTGGGTTGATAAAGCGGTCAGGCAAGGCACCGTGGCCTCCTACACCAATTATTTCGACATGAATTTCATCGCTAGAAGCCATATACAAACCCGAACGCAGGCCCACCTTTCCTACTTCCATTTCTGGATACACATGTAAGGCCACTAACTCCTCCACTTTAGGATTCTCGAGGACGCCAGCTTTGATCATAAGGCTTGCACCGCCTGGATTTTGTTCTTCGCCCGGCTGAAAAATAAGTTTAATGGGCCTAGGAAGTTGCTCGCGGTGTTGTTGCAACAACACGGCAGTACCTAATAAAATACTTGTATGGACATCGTGCCCACAGGCGTGCATCCAGCCCGGTACCTGACTCTTGTAAGAAACCTCATTGGCTTCTTGAATAGGGAGTGCGTCGAGGTCTGCACGCAAGGCTAAACAGGCTTGGTTTTCTGCATGATGCGCTGCGCTAATAAGTGCCACAACCCCGGTATTTGCAACTCCTTTTTGAAAAGAAATACCATTTTGGGCGAGCACCTCACAAACGAATTCCATTGTGGCGTATTCTTTGAATGAAGGCTCAGGATGCATGTGTAAATGGCGTCTCCACAACTTTACCTGTACGAGCAGGGAAGTTAAATCATTGCGCTTTAGGTTAGAGTTCATCTTGTTTGATTCCGTGATAGCCTGCGAGTATCAATTGAATAGAAACATAGGCCATGAGTAATCCAAAAATCAACTTTACCCATGCTTCGGGAAGGCGTAATGTAAGTTTGGAGCCAAGCAAAGCACCAATCACAAACGTGCTGGCAATAACCAATCCAAAACGCCAATTGACGTTGCCCGTTTTCCAGTAATTAAATACGGCTAACACAAGAACAGGTAAAGACAAAATGAATAGAGAAGTTCCTTGCGCTTGATGTTGGTTCAAGCCTAATAAAAAAACAAGAGCCGGCACCAGCACAACACCACCGCCAATTCCGACCATACCACTGAGTATACCAGCAGCTAAGCCTATAACGGTGAGTAAAAGGATGGTTTGTATGGACATCTCTAACAAATTTAGTAAGTTTTCTCGGGTTTTAGTCAAGTAGTAAGTTACAACCTCGGATATCGGCCGCCGTCATGCGTCCTTCTAGCAAAAAACCATCGGGCACCAACCTTCCGAGGTCATCGGTCTGAATAAACGCACAACTATTTTGATTTGCCAAATCAATCACGTTGATTCCTCCTTTTTGACCAAAAGACACTTCTGTGAACGGATCATAGGCATCGCGAATTCGGATTTGCATCCAGGGCGGGCACTGAAAGTTTTGGTCGGAAGTACAATAAGCTTGCGAAAGCAATTCAGTCATGCCATATTCGGAAAGGATTTGCGCCACACCAAAACCGTCATTGAGCAATTGATGCAATGTTAACTTGGTAAGTTCTTGGCGACGTCCTTTCATGCCGCCGGTCTCCAAAATGGATGCTTGAGGAAGTTTACACCCTGCTTCCATTAGGTCGAGTAAAGCATAGGAAACGCCAAATACAAATGGTTTTTTGCCCAATGCCAGTGCTTGTTCATAAATGAACGCTACTTCTTGTACTTGACCCAAATAATAGCCAGAAAGCGGTGAATTGCTCTTTTGAATGAGCTGATCTACCATATAAATAAGACTGGAATCTCCATTTTCTAAATAAGAGGGCAATAAAGCAATAAATACATAATCTGTTACTTGACCAAAAACGCGCGTAAACCCCAAGTTCAATGCGGCATCGTACCAGCGCAGGTCCGTAAGGTGATGCTGGCTTCTATTTTGCTGCGTTGTACCACTCGATTGAAAGGTTTTGATGACTGGCGTTTTGTGCAGCGTTACCTTTTGATTTTTGAAAAAATCGATGGGCAAAAATGGAATTTCAGATAGGCTTTGCGGATGTTGTTTACCAATTAAGTCTGCATATTGACGGTAAACCGGAATGTTGTTATATTGGCGTTCAAAGGTAGCCAAAGCCTCCGCTTCAAAATTACTTGCATTGATTTGCTCGAGAAATTCAAATGGATCCACGATACAAAGTTAGCTTTTCAAGGGTTGGTATGGCGAATAAATCGGTAATTTTGAACAAAGAAATTTCCAAGTTGTTGGACCAATTAACATGAAAAAAACCGGCGTTCTCCTTATTCAGCTCGGCACCCCAGATTCTCCAAGTGTTTCTGATGTGCGCAGCTACCTCTCTGAATTTCTCAATGACCCTAGAGTTATTGATCTTCCCTATCTTTTGAGAAAGATCCTCGTCAATGGTGTTATTGTTCCCTTTAGGGCACCAAAATCTGCCAAAGTTTACAAAGAACTCTGGACGCTAGGCAATGGCGAGTCTCCCCTGCTGACGCATAGTCGGCAATTAAAAGAATTGCTACAAGCACAATTTGAGGGTGAAAACGTAACCTTTGAATTAGCCATGCGCTACAAAAATCCTTCGCTCGATATCGTTTTAGAGCGCATGCGTTTGGCTAACTACGACCGCATCGTCATTCTTCCGCTTTTTCCGCAATTTGCATCGGCATCTTCTGGTTCAGCCATTGAAAAAGCGATGAACATCATTCGCAAATGGTGGGTTATACCAGAAATCAAAGTCATTAGCCAATTTTACGACAACGACGGCTACATCGATTCTGTCGTTGACAACGCCAAAAAATTTGACTTTACCAACTACGACCACATTCTATTTTCTTATCACGGCCTCCCGGAGCGCCAAGTCGATAAAGTCTACGACGGATCAGACCTCTGCCAAGACCAACCTTGCGAGCTCGAAATCAACGATCGCAACAAATTTTGCTACAAAGCCACCTGCTACGCTACCACCCGACTCATTGCCGAACGACTGGGTTTAAAAGAAAGCGATTACACGGTTTGTTTTCAATCGCGCCTCGATAAAAAATGGCTCACGCCGTTCTCTGATAAGGTAGTGGAAGAATGGGGCAAAAAGGGAGCCAAAAACCTGCTTGTTTTTAGTCCAGCTTTCGTAGCAGATTGCCTAGAAACCCTCATTGAAATCGGCGACGAATACCAAGAAATCTTCGAAGAATTCGGCGGAGAAAAAGTACAACTCGTACCAAGCTCCAACACCCACCCTCTTTTTGTTCAGGGCCTCAAGCAACTCATTCAAAAAGAGCTTTCTTAATTCTTGATATTCAATTAGAATCAACGTACATTTGCAACTTATTTGAAGAAATCCTATATGAATCAAACAGAAAAACTCACTTACAAGGTGAAAGACATCAGTCTTGCAGATTGGGGTCGTAAAGAAATCAAATTGGCCGAAGCCGAAATGCCGGGTCTCATGGCCCTTCGCGAAGAATACGGCGACACTAAGCCTTTGGCAGGCGCACGCATTGCGGGTTGCTTACACATGACCATCCAAACTGCTGTTTTAATCGAAACACTCGTGGAGCTCGGCGCAGAGGTTACTTGGTCTTCTTGCAACATTTTCTCTACCCAAGACCACGCCGCAGCAGCAATTGCAGCAGCTGGTATTCCAGTTTACGCTTGGAAAGGTATGAACGAAGAAGAATTCGATTGGTGTATCGAGCAAACACTTTTTGCTTTTGAAGATGGAAAAGCCCTCAACATGATTCTCGACGACGGCGGTGACCTCACCAACATGGTCTTCGATCGTTTCCCTGAACTCACCAAAGATATCAAAGGCTTGTCCGAAGAAACCACCACAGGTGTTCATAGACTCTACGAGCGCAAGAAAAATGGCACACTCGTTATGCCTGCAATTAACGTCAATGACTCTGTTACCAAATCAAAATTCGACAACAAATACGGCTGTAAAGAATCTCTTGTAGATGCTATTCGCCGTGCTACAGACGTCATGATGGCGGGTAAAGTAGCCGTTGTTTGTGGTTATGGCGATGTCGGGAAGGGCTCAGCTGCATCTTTACAAGGAGCAGGCGCACGTGTGATTGTCACTGAAATTGACCCAATTTGTGCACTACAGGCCGCTATGGACGGTTTCGAAGTAAAACCCCTAGACAAAGTAATCGGCTTAGCGGACATCATCGTGACGGCAACCGGTAACAAAAACATTGTTGTAGGTCGCCATTTCGAGGCCATGAAAGACAAATCTATTGTTTGTAATATCGGACACTTCGACAACGAAATCGATATGGCTTGGCTCAATAGCAACCACGGATCAAGCAAAATGGAGATCAAACCACAAGTTGATCTTTACAACGTAAATGGCAATGATATCATTGTACTTGCCGAAGGTCGTTTGGTCAACCTTGGCTGTGCAACTGGTCACCCCTCTTTTGTGATGTCGAATAGCTTTACTAATCAAACGCTCGCTCAACTCGAACTCTGGAAAAACAGCGCTAACTACGACAACGATGTCTATACGCTTCCAAAACACCTCGACGAAAAAGTAGCGCGTTTGCATTTGGCCAAAATTGGTGTAGAACTCGAAACCCTTTCTACAGACCAAGCCGACTACATTGGCGTTGCTGTTCAAGGGCCGTTCAAACCAGAACATTACCGTTACTAAAAAATACCAAATCACAAAAAAGGCGAGCCCATTGGCTCGCCTTTTTTATAGTCTGTAATTTTTATGATCTACATTCGATAAGTAAGCGCAAATTGCAATAGCGGCCCGCCAAGCCCAAGCTCTCCTCCAACAGAAAAGTTGTAGTCTATAAAATAGCGAAATCCGTAGCACGCTCTAAAAGATACAGGAATGACTAAATCGATATCGTTAGGAGTGCTGTCTACTAAGACTTCATTCTGATAAACTTTTCTTGTGCGCATGTTCCCGCCAACGGCGAGGCCTATGTACTGATCCAAATTAGGGTCGTGCGCACCCAAATGCATGTCGATGCGAAACTGCGGCCTAAAGCGTTGCTTTTGAATAAAATAAGAATTGGTCAAATAGTTCCATTGCCCGTCAAAGAAGAGCGTATCAATACGGTCATACCGCACGCTTGCCATTCCGTACATGAGATCAACACCTACACTCACATCATCGGAAACCATATACATAAGGCGTAAACCAGAGGGCGCAAGACCCACATATTGGGCAACAGTACCTTCAGGAATATTTTCTGAAAAATTCATATTAAAGCGCATGAAATTGGGGTATCCTGCGTAGGCATTCAATAGGACATTTCCCCTAAAAACACCTTGAGCTTGCCCTGACAAACAGAACAAGCTCAAGAAAAGTGCAAAAGTAAATTTCATGTTCTTCAATTAAGACTCCATTAACTTGATCAGGTTTAAAGCAGATCCAGCCTTAAACCATTCGATTTGAGAGGCGTTGTAGGTATGATTGACCATAATTTGCTCTGACGAACCATTGCTATGCTTAATCAGTAAAGTCAGTTGTTTTTCAGGAGCGAAATCTTGTAAATCGATGAAGTCGAAGGTGTCGTCTTCTTGGATTTTGTCGTAGTCTGCCTCGTTGGCAAAGGTAAGACCAAGCATCCCTTGTTTTTTGAGATTGGTTTCGTGGATACGGGCAAAAGATTTGACAAGCACCGCACGCACACCCAAATGACGAGGTTCCATAGCGGCATGCTCGCGAGAAGAGCCTTCTCCGTAGTTGTGATCTCCGACTACAATTGACGGAATACCTGCTGCTTTGTAAGCGCGCTGAACTGCGGGCACCTCTCCGTATTCACCAGTTAGTTGGTTCTTCACTTTATTGGCTTCGCCATTGAAAGCGTTTTCGGCACCGATGAGCATGTTGTTAGAGATGTTGTCTAGGTGACCGCGGTAGCGCAACCATGGGCCCGCCATAGAAATATGGTCTGTGGTACACTTACCCTTTGCTTTAATGAGCAAACGCGCACCCAGAATGTTCTGACCATCCCAAATTGGGAAGTTTTCTAAAAGTTGTAAGCGCTGAGAATCTGGAGCTACGGCGATTTCAACATGACTACCGTCTTCTGCAGGTGCTTGATAACCGTTGTCTTCAACTGCAAAACCACGCGTTGGCAATTCGTCGCCAACAGGAGCAGTAAGTTTCACTTGCTCTCCTTTGTCATTGGTGAGGGTGTCGGTGATTGGATTAAAACCGAGGTCACCAGCAATGGCCAATGCAGCAACCATTTCTGGGCTGGTTACAAAAGCGTGGGTATTTGGATTGCCGTCAGCTCGCTTAGAAAAATTGCGATTGAAAGAGTGAACAATCGTATTTTTCTCTTGTTTTTCAGCGCCCTCGCGAGCCCATTGGCCGATACATGGCCCGCAAGCGTTGGTGAAAACCTTTGTGCCCATTTTTTCAAAGTCAGCTAAAATGCCATCGCGCTCAGCAGTGAAACGTACTTGCTCAGAACCTGGGTTGATACCGAATTCTGCTTTTGGGCTAATACCATGTGCAACTGCTTGCTTCACGATAGAAGCTGCACGTGCTAAATCTTCGTAAGATGAGTTGGTACAGGACCCAATTAAGCCCCATTCAACTTGCAAAGGCCAGCCATTTGCTGTTGCCTCTGCGCGCATTTTAGATACAGGAGTACCGCGGTCTGGGGTAAACGGACCATTAACGTGCGGCTCGAGTTCGCTTAGATTGATTTCGATAAGTTGGTCGAAGTATTTTTCTGGTTCTGCATATACTTCGGCGTCACCAGTGAGGTGCTCTGCAATGGCGTCGGCAGCCTTCACAACTTCTTCACGGCCTGTTGCATTGAGGTAGCGGCGCATGGAATCGTCGTAACCGAAGGTTGAGGTTGTGGCGCCAATTTCTGCACCCATGTTACAAATGGTACCTTTACCCGTACAAGACAAAGAAATGGCACCTTCACCAAAATATTCTACAATGGCGCCTGTTCCACCTTTCACGGTCAAAATATCGGCAACTTTTAAAATGACATCTTTAGCGGAGGTCCAGCCGTTGAGCGTACCAGTAAGTTTGACCCCAATGAGTTTTGGAAACTTGAGCTCCCAAGCCATACCGGCCATCACATCTACAGCGTCGGCTCCACCAACACCGATAGCGACCATTCCGAGGCCACCTGCGTTTACAGTGTGAGAATCGGTTCCGATCATCATGCCGCCGGGAAATGCGTAGTTTTCTAATACTACCTGGTGTATAATTCCAGCACCTGGCTTCCAAAAGCCAATGCCATATTTATTTGAAATTGAAGACAAGAAGTTGAATACTTCGTTGTTTTGGTTGAGTGATTCTTGTAAGTCTTTGCTTGCACCTACTTTTGCTTGAATGAGGTGATCGGCGTGTACCGTAGAAGGCACCGCAACGCGCTTTTTGCCCGCTTGCATAAATTGCAAAAGCGCCATTTGAGCAGTTGCGTCTTGCATCGCAACGCGGTCTGGTGCAAAATCGACGTATGACTTTCCGCGTTCAGCAGCAACGGTTGCTTCTCCATCCCAGAGGTGGGCGTAAAGAATTTTTTCGGATAAAGTAAGCGGACGGCCCACTACTTTACGAGCAGCAGCAATACGAGCAGGGTAACGCTCATATACGCGTTGAATCATGTCGAGGTCAAAAACTTTCATAGTGCGAAATTGTGATTTTTAATGCGCTCCAAATTTACGGATTTAAAACTATTTACACTGCAAAAATTTGGCGCTTTTACCCCTAAGGTTGTATCTTTCCTAACTTAAAGAAGCCATGAATTGGATTTTTCAACTACTGTTTTTATGCTTATTCTTCCCCTCTATCGATATCTATCAACGGGGAAAAGCATCTTATTACGCGGCCTCCATGAATGGAAGACGCACAGCGTCAGGCGAGCGCTACTTTTCAGACATTCTCACCGCGGCACATGCCCGCTTGCCATTTGGAACAATGGTTGAAGTACGAAATCTTAAAAATGATTCAACTCTTGTACTCCGCATCATTGATAGAATGGCGGCATCCAATAGCCGGATTATCGACGTAAGTTGGGCTGCAGCTAAAAAACTTAATTTTGTGCGCGACGGCTTGGCACAAGTTGAGCTCAAAATCATAGACACCATATCTCACAAATGAGCAAACTTCCATTTCAAGACCTGACCGTCATCGATCTTTCTACCGTACTTGCTGGCCCTTCTGTTGGTACTTTTTTTGCGGAACTGGGCGCGCGTGTGATCAAAATTGAACACCCTGTTCATGGAGACGTAACCAATACTTGGCGTTTGGCTTCTGAAGCACAACCAAACCAACAAAGTGCTTATTATGCTAGTGTCAATTACTTAAAAGAAACCCTAGCGCTAGATTTAACAAACCCTGAGCACTATACACTTTTTGAGGATTACCTCTTAAATGCAGATATCCTTATCATGAATTTCAAGAAAGGAGACGATCAAAAGTTGAAAGTAACACCCTCTGACCTCTGGAGAATCAATCCGAGCTTACTCATTGGAAAAATCACCGGCTTTGGCTCAGACAACGACCGCATTGCCTACGACCTCATTTTACAAGCCGAAACTGGTTTTATGTCGATGAACGGCACGCCTGAAAGCGGCCCAGTCAAAATGCCGGTTGCCCTCATCGATATCCTAGCCGCCCACCAACTCAAAGAAGGCTTGCTTTTGGCACTTTTGAAACGGCAACCAAGCAAAGGTCAGGTGGTGAGCGTTTCACTTTACGAAGCCGCCATCTGCAGTTTAGCCAATCAGGCAGCCAACTATTTAATGGTAAAACAAGTACCTCAACGCATAGGCAGTTTACATCCCAACATTGCACCATACGGCGAAATATTCGAGACACTAGATGGGCAATTACTCACCTTCGCCATTGGCTCTGACCAACATTTCGAAAAACTTGTTTCGTACCTCGATCAGCCTGAACTTTCCCAGGACCCTCGTTTTGGCTCGAATATCGAAAGGGTAAAAAACCGAGAGGTGCTTTTTAAGTACCTAGCAAGTACCATTTCAATAAGAACTTGTGCTCAAATCACTGCTGCGCTCTTCGAACTGAACGTTCCGGTTGCTAAAATTAAAACCTTAAACGAAGTTTTTGCAGATACGAAAGCCCTTAGCCTCGTTAAAGAAGAGCATATCAATGGGCAAAATACCCGGCGCGTTTCGCAAATTGCTTTTAAATTTGAAGCATGATCCGCAGCCCACAAAATGAAACTGAATGGCAAGCTTACTACGCGCTCCGCTATGAGGTCCTGCGCGCTCCTTGGGGGCAAGCCAAAGGAAGCGAACAAACGCCCGATGAAGCGCTGCACCAACATTTTGCTTTTTTCAATGACGACAACCAAATCATTGGCGTGGGCAGACTCGATCAAATCGATGCACACAACGCACAAATTCGCTTTATGGCCGTTGATGCACCTCAACAAAGCAAGGGTATTGGTAAATGCCTTATTCATTTTATGGAAACTGAGGCCAAACAGAAAGGCATACAACAAATCATTTTGCATGCACGTGAGGTGGCACTGCCTTTTTACCAAAAATTGGGTTATCACCTCGACAATCCATCTCACCTCCTATTTGGTGAAATCCAACACTTTTTGATGCACAAATTGATCTAATGCATGACCGAAGACGCCTACGTATTACAAGAATTCTACAAAATCATTACGCCAAATAAGGTAGGGCTTTTTGAAAAAATTGCACCGCAGCGAAGTCGTCATTTGATTGTTGGGCTTGAAAATATTCAACAAGACCACAACGCCTCTGCTATCATGCGCACAATGGACTGCCTCGGCTTTCAAGAACTACATCTCATTGAAAAAAACAATAAGTATCAATTTCAGCGCGATATCGCACTTGGGGCAGCGCGCTGGCTAGAGGTGGTACAACACCAACAAGAACCTGAACCCATATTAGATGCCATCAACACATTAAAAGCAAAAGGTTACCGCATTGTCGCTACTTCCCCTCACCGTAGAGCCCATACACCTCAAGATATCGATTTAGAACAACCAATTGCCCTCTTTTTTGGGGCAGAGAAACACGGTATCTCTGCAGAATTGGAGGCAAATGCCGATTCATTTTTACACATACCCATGCATGGTTTTACAGAGAGCTATAATTTATCCGTGTCGGCTGCATTGGTTTTGAATGCATTAAGGACAAGACTAGCGGCAAGTAATATCGATTGGTTATTAACTACAACAGAACAAACACAACTAAAAATTTCATGGTGTACGCGCATTTTGAATGGTGGCCCGCAACTTGCACAAAAATTTCGTGAAGAATATCAAAAAGTTTGATAACTTTGAATGTATTCGTATCACAAACAAACACTTATGGGAAGAGGAGATAAAAAAACGGCTAAAGGCAAACGCGCCATGGGTTCTTACGGCAAGACTCGTAAACGAAAAGAAGATGCACCTGTCATCATCGTCAAAAAGGAAAAGAAAGCAAAACCGGTCAAGGCTGAGCCAAAAGCCAAGGCAACTACTGCCGCAAAGAAACCGGCCGCAAAGAAACCGGCCGCAAAAAAAACGACCACAAAAAAATCTGAATGATACAAAGAGCTGCTTTCGCAGCTCTTTTTTTTTGCAACTTTGCAACGCATAGCAACAATTAATTAATTTTTATGAAACATAATTTTGGCGCGGGCCCATGTATTTTACCGCAAGAAGTATTCAAGGAGGCTTCTGCAGCAGTACTAGACTTTAATGGTTTATCTATTTTAGAGGTCTCGCACCGCCACAAAGATTTTGTGGCCGTCATGAACGAAGCATTAGATCTAGTCAAACAAGCTTTGAATGTTCCAAAAGGCTATTCTGTGGCTTTTTTACAAGGTGGTGCCACTTTAGGTTTTACAATTGCTGCACTCAACATGCAACGCGAACACCAAAGAGCAGGATATATCAATACAGGAACTTGGGCCAGTGGCGCTATTAAAGAAGCTCAAAAGATGGGATTAGGAGTCGAAGTACTTGCCTCATCGGAAGACCAAAACTTTAGCTATATACCAAAAGATTATGTTGTTCCGACCGGTCTTGACTACCTACACTTCACGAGCAACAACACTATTTTTGGTACCCAATTCAAGGATGTTCCAAAAACTACTTTACCCTTGGTCTGCGATATGTCTTCGGATATCTTCTCCAAAACAATCAACGTTGCTGATTTTGACTTCATTTATGCTGGTGCACAAAAAAATCTTGGCCCTGCAGGGGCAACCCTCTACATTGTTAAAGACGATGCATTAGGTAAAAGTACTGCCAAATTTATGCCCACCTACCTCGACCTCAAACAACAAATTGACAAAGAATCGATGCTGAACACCCCACCTGTTTTCAGTGTGTATGTAGCCATGCTTAACCTGCGTCATTTATTAGCAAATGGAGGAGTGCCTGAACAGCAAAAGCGCAATGAAGCTAAAGCCAACCTACTGTATTCCGAAATCGATAACAATCCTTCGTTCAAAGGTGCTGTTTCGACCAAAGACCGCTCACACATGAATGCAACATTTCTACTCACCAACGAAGAAAGAAGTGCCGAATTCGACACCATGTGGAAAGATGCAGGGATTGTTGGCCTCCCGGGTCACCGCTCAGTGGGTGGTTACCGTGCTTCCATGTACAACTCCTTGCCCATCGAAAGCGTTCAAGTACTGGTCGACGTAATGAAAGAATTCAATAGAAAAGCGTAATATGAAAATTTTAGCGAACGACGGCATTTCAGATTTAGGTAAATCGCTCATAGAAGCAGCCGGCCACGAAATCAGCACGGCTAAAGTGACCCAAGAAGAACTCGCCAAGACTCTAAACGAACAAGGATTTGACGCTGTACTGGTGCGCAGTGCAACCACCGTTCGCAAAGAAGTCATAGATGCCTGCCCAGGTTTAAAACTCATTGGACGTGGCGGTGTCGGCATGGACAACATCGATGTAAGTTATGCCCGTGAAAAAGGACTCACCGTAATCAACACACCGGCGTCCTCGTCACAATCTGTTGCAGAACTCGTTATGGGGCAAATGCTTTCCATTTCGAGATTTTTAAACGATTCTTTCAAAAACATAGAAACCAGCGACTTCTCCACCTTAAAAAAGAACTTCGCAAAAGGTGTTGAACTCCGCGGAAAAACACTTGGCATCATTGGTTTTGGACGCATAGGCCAAAGCTTAGCTGCTTATGCATTGGGCGTAGGCATGAAAGTAATTGCCATAGAAAGAAAAGCGCGCATTCAGCCCATTACCCTCAAGATTGCCGGTCAATCTATTGAGGTTCCTGTTAAAGTGGTCGCCAATTTAGCAGACATAATTGCTCAACTCGACTACATCTCTATTCATGTTCCTAAACAGCCAGACGGTGCTTCGGTAATTGGTGCCGCTGAATTCAAGCTCATGAAAAAAGGAGTGAGACTCGTTAACACAGCGCGCGGAGGTGTTATTGAAGAAACAGCGCTATTAGAAGCCTTGGACAATGGAACGGTTGCAGCGGCTGCGCTAGATGTTTACGAGAACGAACCCACTCCGCTAAAAGCCTTATTAGCCCACCCTAGAATTGCCTGTACACCCCATATCGGTGCGGCAACCTTGGAAGCCCAGGACCGCATCGGTGAAGAACTCGCCGAGCTGATCATCGCATTTGCCAAGGAGCAGAAAGCCTAAGCTTTCTGCTCTTATTGGTATCAATGTTAAGCTTCTTCTATAATTTCAATGCGGTCAATGCTGTCTCCTTCGCGAATAGCGTCGATCACCTCTAAACCTTCTGATACTTTACCAAAAACTGTATGCACACCATCAAGGTGAGCCGTCTGAGTGCGCGAATGGCAAACAAAAAACTGCGAACCTCCTGTATTGCGCCCAGCATGAGCCATTGACAATACACCACGGTCGTGGTATTGGTTTTCACCGGTAAGTTCACAATCAATCGAATAACCGGGACCGCCTGTTCCTGGATGGCCAACAGCGCCCTCTCTCGTGTTCGGGCAACCGCCTTGAATTACAAAATTTGGAATCACACGGTGCCATTTGAGACCATTGTAATAGCCTTCCTTAGCTAATTTGATAAAATTTGCAACAGTGTTTGGCGCGTCATCTGCAAAAAATTGAAGATGCATGTCGCCTTTGTTTGTAGAAATAATTGCCTTCATATTTAAATTTTGTTACAAAATTACAGCTATTTTAGGTACTAATTTGTTGAAAACTCCGTTGATAAAGCACTTTTCTATTGGGTTAGAACAGATGAACCGAATGTTAAATTTGTATTGAAGCAAATTCCAACTTAAAATGTTTAGCTCCTTCACCAAAAAAAAATTATCCGACAACCAAGTGGCCAATGTGTTTATCAATGGTATTTTTGATAGCGTTGACAACGGCTTTGCAGAAGTTGCCGAGATGATCAACGAAGACAGCGCATTTGTCAACAGGCCGAACATCTCTACCTCTGACTCCGGTCAATTTGGCTTAATTGTGATCGTCGGTAACTTATCTTTCTTAGAAAGCACTTTCGAACCAGACCAAGCCGAAAGAGTCGAACAAATTATTTTTGAGAAGCTCTCTCGCATCTATGAAATGAGTATTGGCGACTTTCAAAACATGATCCGAGACTACCAAAGTTTCATTATGCGCGTTAATCACCCGTCCAAAAACTGGATTTACGGCATGTCAAAAGCGGTATTCCACAAATACGGTCTGTACGAATTTCAAGACGATTACTTCAAGCGCATGCAAGCTCCAAACCCATTATTTTTAAAGCGAATGGATGAAGTCATGGCTAATTTCGTCTGGAATTGGGACGCCTTTTTTAAGAAGTTTCGTATTTAAGTATTATAAACTTTCCACTGCCAATTGCTCCTCATGTGCATGAATCGGTTTTCTAAAGACAATTTGTCCGTCAAACATATCCATGACAACATTCTGTGTTTTATCCACTTTTTGCGCTAAAATCGCTTTGGACAACGCATTGAGTACTTGTTTTTGAATGACTCGCTTCACTGGCCTTGCACCAAAGAATGGATCGTAGCCAAGCGTAAGAATATGCTCAAACGCATCTGGCGTAACCACCAAATGAATATCCGTATCTCTTAATTTCGACTTGAGCTCGTGAAGTTGCATTTGCACAATTTGCGCCACCTCTTTTTTCGTGAGCGGCAAAAATAAGATACTTTCATCAATACGGTTCAAGAATTCTGGTCTGATGGTTTGACGAAGTAACTCATGCACCTCAACTCTTGTTTTTTCAGCAACTTCAGGGTAAGCTTCTTCCTTGACTTTTTCGAAGCGCTCATGAATAAGCTGGGAACCTAGATTCGAGGTCATGATGATAAGTGTATTCTTAAAATTCACCAAACGACCCTTGTTGTCGGTCAGCCTACCGTCGTCAAGCACTTGTAGCAAAATATTAAAGACATCCGGATGCGCTTTTTCTATTTCATCGAGCAAGACAATCGAATAAGGTTTCCTACGCACCGCTTCCGTGAGTTGTCCTCCTTCTTCATAACCCACATAACCTGGAGGTGCGCCAACCAACCTACTCACTGTATGCTTCTCCTGATATTCACTCATATCAATGCGCGTCATAGCTTGCTCATCATTGAATAAATACGCAGCAAGGGCTTTTGCGAGTTCAGTTTTACCAACACCTGTGGTACCTAAAAATATAAAGGATCCAATTGGTCGTTTGGCATCTTGCAGGCCTGCTCTACTGCGTCGAATGGCGTCAGAAAGGGCGGTTATGGCTTCTTCTTGCCCCACCACACGCTTGTGAAGTTCTTCCTCAAGGCGCAACAATTTACCAAGTTCACTTTCGAGCATTTTACCAACAGGAATACCGGTCCATTTGGAGACGACCTCAGCAATTTCAGCAATATCTACCACTTCCTTGATGAGTTTTACTTGCGTTTCTAACACTTGTTGTTTCTCTTTCATTTGGTCGAGCGCAGTCTCTGCCTCTTTGATTTTACCGTAGCGTAACTCGGCTACCTTGGCGTAATCGCCCATGCGCTCTGCTGCATCAGCTTCAAATTTGAGCGCTTCAATTTCTTCTTTGGCGCGCTGTATGCCTTCAATGAGGTCTTTCTCAGCTTGCCAACGGCTTTGCAAACTCATGCGTTGTTCTTGCAACTTGAAAAGCTCTTCTTCAACTTGTTGCAAACGTTTTTGGTCATTTTCGCGCAAAATAGCTGCTTTCTCTATTTCTAGTTGCATGATTTTACGCTCAACCTCGTCGAGTTCTTCAGGCTTCGAATTGATTTCCATTCGGAGCTTTGCTGCAGCTTCATCGATTAAATCTATAGCTTTGTCTGGCAAATGGCGATCGGTGATATAGCGCTGAGACAGTTCAACGGCCGAAATAATCGCAGCATCTTTGATGAGCACTTTGTGGTGATTTTCATATTTTTCCTTGATACCGCGTAGAATGGAAATCGCATCTTCTGTGCTGGGTTCGTCGATAAGTACCGTCTGAAAACGTCGCACAAGCGCTTTGTCTTTTTCAAAATACTTTTGATATTCATTTAAAGTAGTAGCGCCCACAGCACGTAATTCTCCTCTTGCCAAAGCTGGCTTTAAAATATTGGCGGCATCCATTGCTCCTTCGCCTCCACCTGCACCTATCAACGTATGAATTTCATCGATAAATAGGACGATTTCGCCTTCGGCTCTAATGACTTCTTTCACTACAGCCTTGAGGCGCTCCTCGAATTCGCCTTTGTACTTGGCACCAGCCACCAAAGACCCCATATCTAAGGAATAAACCGTTTTTGTCTTGAGGTTTTCAGGAACGTCACCTGCAATGATGCGATGGGCTAAACCTTCTGCAATAGCTGTTTTTCCAACACCAGGCTCGCCTATTAGTATTGGGTTGTTTTTAGTGCGTCTCGTCAGTATTTGTAGTACGCGTCTGATTTCTTCATCACGCCCTATAACGGGGTCTAGCCTAGCTTCTTGAGCAAGTTTATTGAGGTTTTTGGCGTATTTTTCTAATGACTGATAAGTAGTGTCTTGATTGGCGTCATTGACATTGGCACCGTTTCTAAGTTCCATGATTTGTGATTTGAGTGTTGAACTTTTTAATTTTAAATCTTTTAAGTAGCGAGCTGCCGCATCTTTGCCATCCAGAAGTGCTAAAAACAGCACCTCTATAGCTACAAAACTGTCCTTGAGCTCGGCTTGGATTTGTACCACACGTTGCAAGAGTGCTTGAAAATCAGCACTTGCATAAGGCTGAGAAGCCCCTGTTACTTTTGGGTATGAAGCTACAATTGCACGAGCGCCTTTTTGCACTTCTGCGAGTTGCAATTGATTCTTTTTGAGTAAAAATCCAATGACATCCGGGTCATTTTCAAGTAGTGATAATAATAAATGCCCTGGCTCTAGGGCTTGTTGGCTATAAGTTAATGCCAAAGACTGGCTCTTTTGAAGCATTTCTTGTGCACGGTGGGTGAATTTTTCAAAATCCATAACAATCTGTATTATTTGTTACGGTATGCTCAAATGCTACACCAACTAAAAAAATGCAGACAAAAATTCCGATTTCGACTATTTTTCAAGTTAACGAACTGACAAAAATTCCGATTTAAGCTACTTCACTAACATAAAAAAACGATTATGTAACCATTTTTACCTGCTTTGCGTTTAGCACTTTCATACAAGATAAATCCGGACAACGGACTTAAAAGTATTCCTGCTTTAAATGCGACATGGTGCATGCAGGAATTGTTTGTTGTTTGTTTGAAAGTCTCGCCACGGCGGGACTTTCTTTTTTCATTTATTCAAGGGTAAAGTTTAGTCTACGCAGGCCATGATGTCTTCGAACCAACGCACTTTTTCTTTGTCATCCATAGCCGCGCCTTTTTGAGCGCAAGCATCCATGACGTCCTGATCTTGATCTAAAGTAGATTTGGAAAGTTCTTTTCCGCATGTGCATGCGTCAGGGTCAGCAGCAGTACAACTCGAAAAAGCAATGAAGCTTAGGAAAAGGAAGATCAGTAGTTTCATGGGCTAAAGTTAAACATTTCATTTGCTTTTTGTATCTTCGTAGCTATGCCGAAATTGCTGTTCGCTATTCTTGTTCATCTAAGTGCCATTTCCACTTCCTTTGCCCACGAGTATTATTTTGCTTACGCTGAAATCTCTTACAACGAATTGCAGCAAAAATTAGAAGGTACCCTCATTTTTACAACCCATGACCTCGAGCGCTCAATCGCACCAAAGGGCACCCTCATCGGAAAATTTGAAAAATTGGATAAAACATCCGCTGAGTTAAAACGCATTGAAAACTATATAAATCAACATTTTCAAATCATTTACGGTTGCGCTTTAGATTCTCTTGCACCTGATGTTATTTGCATTAGCCAATTTTTGCTAGAAGGTGTTGTCACTCAACTCAACGGTACCATTGAATGTTATATTTCATCCTCCATTCCCGCCCTTTACAACCCCATTCAAATTAAGTTTGATGCATTAATGGAACAATTTCCAGGGCAACAAAACAAACTGACTTTTATCTACAGACAACAAAAAGAAACGCTTTCCTTTTTACTTAACGACTCATCTAAATATTTGACCCTCAAGCCATGAAAAACCTAATTCTTGCTTTTATAATGCTTTCAAGCGCAGGTCTTTTGGCCCAAACCAAATTTGCACAACTAGACCAACTTTTACCGACAGCCAATAGCTACCGTGCTGCTTCTGGCGCACCAGGACACGCCTACTACCAACAAAAAGCAGACTACAAAATGACGCTTGTCCTCGATGACAATAAACAACGTTTAGACGGCACCGAAACCATCACCTACACCAATAATTCGCCAGACCCATTGGCTTATTTATGGTTGCAACTCGATCAAAATATCTACGATCAGCATTCAGAGACCAAGCTTATCGAAGTGGAAAAAATGGAAAACTTTAAAAGTGTTTCAGATTTGCGCAAACGAGATTTTTACTACGACGGCGGTTTCAAAATTGAAAAAATCACCAATATGAGCGGCCAGCCAATGCAATATTTCATCAATAAAACCATGATGCGCATTGATTTGACAAAGCCATTAATGCCAGGTCAAAATATTTCTTTTCAAATCAAATGGTGGTACAACGTCAATGACCGCATGCAAGTGGGTGGGCGTTCTGGCTACGAATATTTTGAGACCGACCAAAACTACTTATACACAATTGCCCAATTTTTTCCGAGAATGTGCGTCTATAACGACGTTACAGGCTGGCAAAACAAACAGTTTTTAGGTCGTGGTGAATTCACTCTTCCATTTGGCGATTACGAGGTGAGCATTACTGTTCCTGCAGATCACATTGTAGCTGCTACCGGAGAATGTCAGAACTATGCGGGTATCCTCACTGCTGAACAGCGCAAACGCTATGAATTAGCCAAAAAATCTGATAGCCCAGTGGTTATCGTAACGCAAGCTGAGGCTGAAGCTGCTGAAAAAGACAAGGCGCAAAAAACAAAAACTTGGGTGTATAAAGCAACGAACGTTAGAGACTTCGCCTTTGCGAGCTCTCGCAAGTTCATATGGGATGCACAAAAGCAAACCGTTGGCAACAAAGACGTTTTGTGCATGAGTTATTATCCGAAAGAAGGCAACCCTTTATGGGAGCGCTACTCCACGAAATTAGTCGCGCACACCATTAAAACGTACTCCAAATACACCGTTGATTATATGTACCCTGTAGCCATTTCGGTACATTCTAAATGGATCGGAATGGAGTACCCAATGATATGCTTTAATGGAGGCCGCCCAGAAGCCGACGGCACGTATTCCGAAGGAGAGAAATACGGGATGTGGGGAGTTATTATCCATGAGGTTGGCCACAATTTCTTCCCAATGATCATTAATTCAGACGAGCGCCAATGGACCTGGATGGACGAAGGACTCAATACTTTTGTTCAATACCTCACCGAACAAGAATGGGAACGAAACTACCCAAGCCGCCGCGGGCCAGCATACATGATAGCAGATTACATGCGTGGCGACGTGAGCGGTATTTCGCCAATCATGACCAACTCGGAGTCTATCAAACAATTTGGCAATAACGCCTATGGCAAGCCTGCCACGGCACTAAATATCTTAAGAGAAACAGTCATGGGAAGAGAACTCTTCGACTACGCTTTTAAGACCTATTGTGAGCGCTGGGCCTTAAAACACCCAACCCCTGCCGATTTCTTCCGCACCATGGAAGACGCCTCTGCGGTAGACCTCGACTGGTTTTGGCGCGGCTGGTTTTATTCTACTGACCACGTCGATATTGCGCTAAGCGATGTGAAGTGGTACGAGCTCAATACGCAAAATCCCGAGCTTGAAAAAGCTTTTTTAGAACAAAAAAATGCACAAAAAGATGAATTTATCGGCGTTACAAGAAATGTAAGCGCTATCAAGCAAACTGTAAATGAACGCGATGACCAAATTGACGACTTCTATGCGAAGCGCAATATTTACGCCGTAGACGCCCTTGACCGTAAAGACTACGAGAATTTTGTAGCCAAGACCAATGCAGAAGACCTCGCGTATTTGAATGCAGGTAAGCAGCTGTATGAACTCACCTTTGAAAACCTGGGTGGTTTGGTAATGCCCCTGATCATCGAAGCAACGTTTGCCGACGGAAGCTCTAAAGTAGAACGTATTCCAGCAGAAATCTGGCGCATCGAAGAATTAAAAGTGAGTAAAGTTTTTGTTTATGACCAACCGGTAGTAGCTTTTCGTTTAGATCCTTTTTTAGAAACAGCCGATACCGACCTCGATAACAATTCTTGGCCGCGCGTCATGACGCCAACGCGTTACCAACTCTACAAGCAAGAGCAAAAGAAAGAGAACCCAATGCAACGCCAACAGCGTTTGGAGCAACTAGAACGCGGTAATTAGTCTACTCAAAGTTTCTGAAAAGAAACCAATGATGGCAAAGGGCAAAAGTACAAAAGATAAATTTACTCTCCATGTTTCTTCAACTGGATATAAGCCAT
>JALRJE010000066.1 GCA_023268965.1 Crocinitomicaceae bacterium | reverse complement strand
TGGCGCCAAGGTGGCATTGAGGCCAGGGCTTACCATGAAATCAACGCCGAGTTCGATCGCTTTTTCAATTTGCTCCACTTTGACGACCGTTCCCATACCAATGGAACAGCGGTCACCGTATAGTTTTTTAGCCAAGGCAATGCAATCATAGGCTGCGGCTGTTCGCAAGGTAATTTCTATGCAAAAAATACCACGTGCAATAAGCGCATCCATTTTAGGTACGACTTCTTCTGTACTGTTGAAGGTCACTACTGGAATGGTCAGATGCTGGGCAAGTACGTTTCGGATATCGTTTTGAGCCATATTGTCAATTTGACACAAAGGTCGTGATTTTTAGATTATGGCAACACAAACCATTGTTTTTCTTCGGAATCTAGTTGCATTTGCTCGTAAACAGCAGCAATTTTGGGGCTCAATTGACCATCTGGACAAAATTGCAAGATGTTGAGGGTTCTTTCTTGTTGTTGGCCTTTAGGTTGTATTTTATCTACGAGTTGATCAATTTGTTTGAGTGCTTTGTCAAATTTGGCTTTGCGCGCTTTTTCAAATTTTTCTTCAAGTGCTTCAATTTGTTTTTGAATGCGGGTGAGTTCAGCCGCTATCATTTTTTTCTCCTGAGGAAGTTCAAGATGGACCAGTTCAGAAAAGTTATTTTTATAATGGATCCAGGATTGTTGTAGCTTATTATAATCGGGTGTTTGATCGCCTACTTGTTTGAGGTACTGTTCTTTAAGGCTTGTCTTATCGGAAAGAAAATCTTGTTTTTCAAAGCCAAGTTTTTGGATGAGTTCTAAGTCTTTTTCTTGAAGTAAAAAGCCGCCGGCACGTCTAACGGTTAACGGAAAAGGAAGGTCAAGTGTTGCAAAGGCCAATGGGAGTTGCTGCCAGTAGGCAATTTCACTTGGCCCGCCAATGTACGCCAAGTTGGGTAAAATCCATTCTTGGTAAAGTGGTCTGAGTACTACATTTGGAGATAGTTGCGCACTATTTTCTTTATGGAATGGAAACTGTGTGGGTTTCTCTATCCTCTCTCTTTTCTCGTTATCGAGTAAAAAAAGATTTGATGCTTTACTTTCAATTGGTGTACTTAGCCCTTGTTCTTCAAGTGCTTTAGATTGCTTTATGACGGCATGATGGATGTCATTGGTGCACAAATCTTTTTCCCAAATTTGCCATGCGCTCTCTTTCAATGGTGTGTTGTCAGCATCGATGATAACGAGGCCGTAAACGGAGAAGAGTTCATGCACGAATTCAAAAAAGCCTATACCATAGTTTGGGTTCTTGAGTTTTTCTAATAAACGATGAATCTCACCATCTGGTGGGTTTTGAAACTTTTCGGCGAGGGCTTGAAGCAAAGGTTGCAAATCGTTGGTGTTAAATTGGCCCACCGCACCTTTTTGGCTGCTTTCCCAAGTCCATTTTTGACCAAATAGTAAAAAACTCCGGATTTCCTCGAAGTCGTGGTCTTCGGAAGCCATCCAGTAAATGGGCACGAAATGTTGCTCGGGAAATGCGAGCTTGAGTTCTTCAGCTAGTTTGATGACGTGCAAAATCTTGTAAATGAAATACAAGGGGCCCGTCATTAAACATAGTTGATGGCCTGTAGTGATGGTATAAGTGTTGGAATCTGCTAAACGGGTTAAGTTGCTTTTTAACTTTTCTGAAACCGTAAGGCTTTTATATTTTTGATGCAGGACTTTCGTGAGGAGCTCCCGCTGGGCAGCAGCATAACTTTGCTTTTTGAGGGCAATTTGTTGTTCAAACTGTAAAAGGAGCTGCTTGTCCATGCTTACATATTGCGTCGGTACTGTCCGCCTACTTCAAACAAAGCATTGGTAACCTGACCAAGAGATGCGACCTTACACGTTTCCATTAGTTCTGCAAAAATATTCTTGTTGAGCACTGCTGCTTCTTGTACTTTAACAATACCGTTGCTTGCTGCTTCTCTTTGTGCTTCGTGCAGGTTAGAAAGCATGCCAATTTGGTATGCTTTTTCCTCTTCGGTTGCTCTAATGACTTCTTTTGGTAAGATCGTTGGTGATCCTTTAGAACTCAAAAAGGTATTGACCCCAATGATCGGGAATTCGCCCGTATGCTTGAGTGTTTCGTAATACAAAGACTCTTCTTGAATTTTAGAACGCTGATACATGGTTTCCATGGCTCCCAATACGCCGCCCCGTTCGGTGATGCGGTCAAATTCAGTCAGTACGGCTTCTTCTACCAAATCGGTGAGCTCTTCTATGATGAATGCTCCTTGTATTGGGTTTTCATTTTTAGCCAAGCCGAGCTCGCGGTTAATGATCAGCTGAATGGCCATGGCCCTGCGCACAGATTCTTCGGTTGGTGTGGTAATGGCTTCATCGTAGGCGTTGGTATGCAATGAATTACAGTTGTCGTAGATGGCGTAGAGTGCTTGAAGGGTAGTGCGGATATCGTTGAAGTCTATTTCTTGGGCATGTAAGGAACGGCCCGACGTTTGAATGTGGTATTTCAACATTTGTGCTCGTGCATTGGCACCATATTTCTTTGCCAAGGCTTTGGCCCAAATGCGGCGTGCTACTCGGCCAATGACCGCATATTCTGGGTCAATGCCATTCGAGAAAAAGAAAGATAGGTTAGGGCCAAATTCATTGATATCCATACCTCGGCTGAGGTAATACTCTACGTAAGTAAAGCCGTTGGCAAGGGTAAAGGCCAATTGGGTGATAGGGTTGGCGCCTGCTTCGGCAATGTGGTAACCAGAAATGGAGACGGAATAGAAATTGCGCACGCCATTGGTAATGAAATATTCTTGAACGTCACCCATGAGGCGCAAGGCAAATTCTGTAGAGAAGATACAGGTGTTTTGTGCTTGATCTTCTTTTAAAATATCGGCTTGAACAGTGCCTCTGACTTGCTTGAGCGTATCGGCTTTGATTTGTGCATACACTTCTGCTGGCAGCACTTGGTCACCGGTGACACCCAAAAGTAGGAGGCCAAGGCCATCGTTGCCTTCAGGAAGTTCGCCTTGGTAGGCTGGGCGAGCAGTTCCTTTTGCTTTGTAAATGGCTGCAATTTTAGCCTCTACTTCAGCTTCAAGTCCGTTTGCCTTGATGTATTTTTCACAATTTTGGTCAATAGCCGCATTCATAAAATAAGCCAAAAGCATAGGTGCCGGTCCATTGATGGTCATGGATACGGAGGTAGCCGGATGGCTGAGGTCAAAACCAGAGTAGAGTTTTTTGGCGTCATCAAGGCAACAAATAGAAACGCCGGAGTTCCCGATTTTGCCGTAGATGTCTGGGCGCAAGTCGGGGTCGTTGCCATAGAGTGTGACGGAGTCAAATGCCGTAGAAAGGCGTTTGGCGGGCATGCCTAAAGAAACATAATGGAAACGCTTGTTGGTGCGCTCTGGGCCACCTTCTCCGGCAAACATACGCGTTGGATCTTCGCCTTCGCGTTTGAAAGGGAAGAGGCCAGCGGTATATGGAAATTCTCCAGGTACATTTTCTTGCAAAACCCAGCGCAAGATGTCTCCCCAACTTTGGTATTTTGGCGTAGCTACTTTAGGGATTTGTAAATGCGATAAAGACTCGGTGTGGGTCTGGATGCTCAGCACTTTATCTCGAACCTTGAATTCGTAAGTCGGATTTTTATAGGCTTTCTTTTTTGCGACCCAATTTTGAAGGATTTCCCAATTTTTTGGGTCAAAATTGAGTTTTTCTGCTTCAAATGCTTCTTGTAATGATTTGATGAGGCGGTCTTTGTCTTCTAGTGCTGACGTTTGAAGGGCATCCATAGAAAGGTGGTAACCATAGAGTTTTTCTGCGACGGCTACCTGATGGTCTACCCACTTGTCGTAGGAGCGGTTGCTTTCAGAAATTTCAGAAAGGTAGCGCGTGCGTTCAGGCGGAATCACGAACACTTTTTGAGACATCTCGCGGGTAATTGTAAATGTAGATTGGAGGTTTCCGCTCGTTTTTTGAACGATGTGGTCCATGATCACTTTATAGAGGGTGTTCATGCCTGGATCATTGAACTGCGAGGCGATGGTGCCGTATACAGGCATATCATCGACTTGGCTGTCCCAGAGGTTGTGGTTGCGTTGATATTGCTTGCGGACGTCTCTGAGCGCGTCTAGGGCTCCGCGTTTGTCAAATTTATTAAGGGCTATGACGTCGGCGAAGTCTAGCATATCAATTTTTTCTAGCTGCGTTGCGGCGCCATACTCGGGCGTCATGACATACAAAGAAACATCGGAATGGTCTAGAATTTCGGTATCCGATTGGCCAATACCAGAGGTTTCTAAGATAATAAGGTCGTATTTAGCTGCTTTCAAGATGGAAATAGCCTCAGCCACATGTTTGGAGAGCGCCAAATTGGACTGGCGTGTGGCCAAAGAACGCATGTAAATACGTGGGCTCTTAATGGCGTTCATCCGGATGCGGTCTCCGAGGAGTGCCCCACCAGTCTTTCTTTTGGATGGGTCTACAGAAACCACCGCGAGCTCTTTGTCTGGAAAGTCAATTAAGAAGCGGCGCACGAGCTCATCGACTAAAGAAGATTTTCCGGAACCACCCGTACCTGTAATACCTAGAACCGGGATGGCATTTTTAGTTCCGGCGTCGCGTAGTGCATTTAAGAGCGCCGTGTTTTCTTCGGGGAAGTTTTCGGCTGCACTAATGCAATGGGCAATAGCAGGTATGTTTTTATTTTCGATTTGTGCGAGGGTTTCTAGCACGCTTTCAGCTTTGGCTTTACCTACAGCAAAATCACACTTTTGAATGAGGTCGTTGATCATGCCTTGCAGACCCATAGAGCGGCCGTCGTCGGGGTGATAAATGCGCGTAACACCGTAGCCTTGTAGTTCTGCAATTTCCGAAGGCAAAATAGTACCGCCGCCACCGCCAAAAATTTTGATATGGGGTGCGCCTTTTTCTTGCAATAGGTCGTGCATGTATTTGAAGTATTCCATGTGGCCGCCTTGGTAAGAGGTCATGGCAATGGCTTGCGCATCCTCTTGAATTGCACAGTTGACCACCTCTTCTACAGAGCGGTCATGGCCTAGGTGAATTACTTCACAGCCGGTGGCCTGAATGATGCGACGCATAATGTTAATGGCGGCATCATGACCGTCGAAAAGCGCCGCAGCGGTTACAATGCGGATTTTATGTTGTGGGATATAAGGTTGAACCTGTTCCATAGGGGCTATTGATTGATGGGCAAATTTAGGTTTTTTTCAGCAACTTCAACTATTCACGATTTTCTCCACGATGCTCGCTACGGCAGGGCAAATCAGTGTGTTTTGGGCCGTTAAGTCCATGATTTGATACATGTTTTTGCGGTCTGTGTGCGGATATTCACGGCAGGCGAGAGGGCGGTCTTCATAAACAGCGCAAGTGTTGTCTGGTAATAAGTTGAAGCAAGGAGACGTTTGGAGTACGTAATCGTCGTCTTCGTCGAGTTTCAAATACTGCGCTACCAATTGGTTTTCTTTGATGCGCAAGGCCTTGGCCATCCGACGAATGTCGGCTTGTCGAAAAATAGGACTTGTTGTCTTGCAACAATTGGCACAGCTCAGGCAGTCGCGCTTGGCAAATTCTGTTTGGTGGGCATTATTAAAGCGCTGGTCTAAATCTTTGGGCTTTTGCTTGTTCCACTTGCGCAGTTTTTGTTGATTCACCTTGAAGTTCGTTTGGGCGAGCGCTAATAATTCTTTATCGCTGGCGGCTAAATCTTTCATTGTTCTGCTAACTTTGTACGAAGATACAACCAAAATGGAATTTCCGCAGTTTAGAAAACTCGAGAATGGGAGGTCACTCTACAAAATCACTGCCCCTGATCAATTCATTGAACTGCAGCAAATCGGCTCCAATTGGTTTGTATACACTTTTGAACTACAACAATTCCCCGACTTATTGCGCTTGCAAGATATGCTTTCATGTCAAGTGCCTTTTGAAGTTTTAGATGCAAAACACTTTAATCATATTTACCAACAAACCACCCAGCCCAACGTTTAGCAGTTATGAAAAACACAGCACTCATTACCGGCGCTTCTTCCGGGATCGGCAAAGAACTCGCCAAAATTCACGCTGCCAAAGGCCGTGACCTCATTTTAGTGGCCAGACGTCTGGACCTCTTGAAAGCGCTTCAGCAAGAATTGATTCAAAAATACAAAGTAGAAGTTCAGGTCATTCCGAAAGACCTCAGTGTGGTTGGGTCTTCACAAGAATTATATGATGAAGTCGTGCAAAATGGTTGGGAGGTCGAATACCTTTTTAACAACGCAGGTTTTGGCGGAAAGGGTGCATTTTTAGAGCGCAACCTTGAAAACGATGTCGAAATGGTGCGCTTGAATGTCATGGCTTTATTGAAATTGACGCATCTATTCGGAAAAGACATGAAGGCTAAGGGAAAAGGAAAAATTTTACAAACCGCTAGCACTGCAGGTTTCTTACCTGGCCCATATCAAAATACCTATTTTGCTACCAAAGCCTTTGTGGTATCGCACACAAAAGGGCTAGCACATGAACTCAAAGGCACGGGTGTGAGCGTTACTGCGCTCTGCCCAGGCCCGGTAGCAACCGAATTTGCAGAGGTTGCTGGCTTTGGCAGTTCCAAAATGTTTGAGGGCGCTTCAAGTGCCGCAAAAACTGCTCAAATAGGGTACCGCGCTATGGAGCAGGGCAAGGTCATTTGCATCTCTGAGTTTAAATTCACGCTCTTGATCAAAGCGCTGATGCCTTTTTTACCGCAAAAAATGACCGCTTCAATCATCGCTAAAATGCAGCAATCCTAAAAGTTTTCTTTGTAGCTTTGTCTTATGCTGATCATTCCACTTTTTTTGAGCGACGTCGCTGGCTCTGAAGTAATTGTCATTGTACTGGTGGTTTTGTTATTTTTTGGTTCCAAAAGTGTGCCAGGTATTGCCAAGACGCTAGGTCAGGCAATGTATCAAATACGTAATGCCACCAACGATCTCCAACAAGAAATCCGCAAGTCAGGACAAGAAATGAAATCCGACCTCAACCTAGACTCCGTACTCAAAGAAACGGAAGAGGCTCTTGTTCAACCAATAGATCAAATGACTACCGACATCGACAACACCATTCACTACGGCAGCATGCCAAAGCAAGTCAAACAACAAGTTACTGCCGGAAACCCAATTGAGGAACCCCAAACAAACCCAGACGCATGATTCAAGTAGGTATTATTATGGGCAGCAAGTCAGACTGGCCAATTATGCAAGAAGCTCAACAAATTCTTATTCAGCTTGGAATAGAGGCTGAAGCTGAGGTCGTTTCTGCACACCGCACACCAGAAAAGATGTATGCTTACGCCAAATCTGCGGCTTCAAGAGGTATTAAAGTGATTATTGCCGGAGCAGGTGGCGCAGCGCATTTACCCGGCATGACCGCCTCCATGACAACCTTACCTGTTATCGGCGTTCCAATTAAGTCTTCTAACTCCATAGATGGCTGGGACTCCATCCTTTCCATTCTTCAAATGCCGAATGGTATTCCCGTGGCAACCGTTGCACTCAACGGGGCAAAAAATGCGGGCTTATTGGCTGCGCGTATTCTTGGTGCTTTTGATGCACAGCTTCAGGCCAAACTAGATGCCTATATGGCAGATATGGCTCAGCAAGTGCAAGACGCTAAGCTTTAGTCAAAATCATATATTGTAATGATGTTTTGAGTCGTTCTTATTCGTAAAGCAGGTATTTGCTTCGCGTTTGGATAAACGCGTCGAGGCCGGGCTTCCAGGTTGCTCTAATTTCTTTGGCAGACCAACCTTTATCTAGCTGTTCTTTTAATGTTGCAGTGCCAGCCAATCTATTAAAGAAGCTTGGTTGGTCGATAAACGCAATGGAGTCTCCAAGTAATTCTTTGGCGTTGATGAGGTAATGGAGATTGATTTGATAGGGTCTCTTGGCTGTACTTAAGTTGAGTTCAATTCCTTGACATAATTTGTTCATGTGCAATGGATTTTTGGCTCCTATTGTCGGAACAGGCACGAATTGATAGTTGCCTTGAGGAAATTTTGGGTGGCCGTATATTTCAAATGGTTTATCTGTTCCGCGCCCTACACTTACCGTGGTAGCCTCAAATAAACATAGGCTAGGATATAAAGCAATAGCCGCATTTGTTCTCAGATTTGGAGAGGGAGAAACGGGGAGGCTATAAGGGATTTTGTGTTTGTAATTTTTACAAGGGATAACCCATAGCTGACAGCGTTTACTATCCGAAAGCCAACCTTCTCCGTTGATCATCATGGCGTATTCGCCGATGGTCATGCCATATACAATTGGAACTGGGTGCATGCCAACAAATGACTTGAATGGTGCTTCTAGCACCGGACCATCGATGTAGTGTCCATTTGGATTGGGCCGATCCAAAACAACTAACTGTTTATTGTTTTCAGCACAAGCTTCCATGACATAATGTAGGGTGGAGATGAAAGTATAAAAGCGAACTCCTACGTCTTGAATATCGTAAATAACAATATCGATATCGTCCAATTGCTGTTGAGAAGGTTTTTTATTTGATCCGTAGAGTGAAACCAAAGGCAATCCGGTTTTGTCGTCGGTGCTGTGCCCAATGTGCTGACCTGCATCGGCATCGCCTCTAAAACCATGCTCTGGCGCAAATACTTTGATAACATTGAGCTTTAAAGCTAATAGTGTATCTACGAGATGCACCCCATTGACCACAGACGTTTGATTGGCTACCACTGCAATGCGCTTACCTATGAGAGAGTCTTTAAAAAGGTGCAGTCGGTCAATGCCAAGTTGAGGTGCTGAGATGTTGGCTTTTAAAGGTGAGGGCGTTTTTGTACTTACTTTGAAAGACTGAGGTAGCTCTTCAATAACAATGGTTTCTTCACTGAGAACCGGAGCGGGTATAAAGACCTTAGCTTTGAACAAGCCGTAGCAGCTTAGTAAAAATGAAAGCAACACGACAGAAGCCAAAAGCTTTGTGTATTTTTGGGTCTTTAAAAACGTACTGTTGTCATTTGAGCGCTTCATATCTTCTAGGCTAATTCGTCAAAAGCATCTCGGGCTTCGGGTTTCCCGGCCTGTGCTTCGAATTTCTGTAATTAGTATCGCGCTGGCTATTTTGGTCAATTCCTTGACCCTAGCTATAGTGCGCGGGTTCCAACAACAAATCAAAGATAAAATTACGGGTTTTAATGCTCCGCTTTTCATTTCAAAAGCAGGTTCTTCACATATTTTTGAAGCCGAAGCAATTGATCGACGCATTCCTTTTCTCTCCGAGCTCAACCAAATACCCGGTATATCTGCAATTCGTCCGGTTGCATTTAAACCTATTTTATTGCAATCTGCGCGTTTCAATGATACGATTCAAATTGCGAGCGGAAGTGATTCTACCGTGCAGCGCCAAGATATGTTGGGACTCATGCTCAAAGGCGTGGACCCACAATACGATTGGACTTTTATCCGTTCCCATTTGGTCAAAGGAAGGCTGCCAAGGAAGGGGAATTTAAATGAAGTTTTACTTTCATTGACAACGGCTAATATGTTAAATATCAGTTTAAATCAAGATATTTCATCCTATCATATAAAGCAAAAGCCAGTTTTAAAGAAACTCAAAGTTGTTGGAATTTACAACACCGGTTTTGTTGAATACGATCAGAAATTAGTGCTTGGCAATTTGGCACTCTTGCAGCAAATGAACGATTACGGCACTAAAATCATGCTGAGGCCAGTAATTGAGAAGCAATCTTTGCTTGTAAAAATTGAGGTGCAGGGCGACGCAACTCATTTGCTTTTTGATTGGGGTTTGGGGCCTGACGTATACTCAGCCCATCGGTTTACTACGCTCAAAGATACGAGCTTAAAAGTTGTCGCTTTTCGCTACAAAAACAATACAGAGCAATTAGAACCTATTGACAGCGCTACACTTCAAATTAAAACGCCTAAAGATTTTAATTACAACGATATATCTTTTGTGGATAACTCGCCCGTTTGCTTGATTGACGGGATAGAAAATCAAGAATTTGCTACTCAAAAAGGGCCACTACAATTTCGCTATGAAGATGGTATTGGCACGGGTGCAAATTTCATATCGGGCTTCGAAGTGGAAATAAAAGATTTTGACAAGCTTTCAGAAGTCGAAAAAGCCTTAAAAAATGCAGTGGAAATGCGTCCTGTAAATCAGCATTTGTTGCAGGTGAGTACGATTCAAAAAACGGAAGCTGACTTGTTTTCTTGGTTGCATTTTTTGGATTTTAATGTATTGATTATCATATTTTTAATGATTGTTATTGGAATCATTAATGTAGGTTCTGCGGTACTCGTTTTAATTGTAGTTAGAACCTCATTTGTTGGTTTGCTCAAATCCTTAGGTGCCAACAACCGCTCCATAAGGCGTATTTTTTTACATCAGGCAGCTTATCTTTTGCTGCGGGGCCTTCTCATAGGTAATGTACTTGCTCTTACACTCAGCTGGCTACAATACCATTTCAAACTTATTAAGCTCAATCCAGAAGTGTATTACTTAGATGCTGTCCCGATCGAGCTTAATTTTTGGAATTTTATTTTGATTAATGTATTGACCTTTTCTACTTGTATGGCTGCCTTGTTGCTTCCGAGTAGTGTGGTTTCGCGTATTTCACCTATCAATGCTTTGAAATTTCAATGAGTTGGTTTGTAGGACAAGAAGTTGCTGTTTTAAGAGAGGCAGGTATTTTTAAGGTGCTTGCCGTTGAAGAAGAAAGTCTTTTACTCGAAGACGAAAACGGCTTCACTTACCGCTACATGAAATTAGAAGTGGTCTTGCGGCAGCCGATCAATACCGATAAGCTCTTATTAAAAGATCTGGAAGCCAAAAGTCCAAGTGTATCCAAGAATGTTGCTGCGTCCAGAGATCGTCAGTTGCCCTTGATTGACCTCCACGCCGAGGAGTTATCTATTCCAAGTCATCTTTCAGCGCACGACGTTTTTTTGGCGCAAATCAGTGCGTTTAAAAACTTTTGCAACGAGCAGTCGCAGCGTCGAAATACCAAATTTATCGTTATTCATGGTGTGGGCGAAGGTAAATTGAAGCAAGAAATTCGCCAGATTTGCAATGGTGCAGTGGGTATCTCTATCCACGATGCACAGTGGAGCAACGGAGCGGTAGGCGCTTCTCGGATCGAATTATTGTTAGGCCAATTTAAAGGGTTTTAATTCAAGCCCACATAGCCCGGTTTGCCTTTTGGAATATCGAAAATCCAGGTGTAGTATCCGATATAGTGTGAACTAAAATACCCAAGTTTGGACCTAAATGCGCTAGGAAAACCAATGTGCGCTGCTGGCGTTAATCCTCTAATACGCCATTGGGGTGCCACTCCGTCTTGCTGGCAGGGTGCATGTCGGTGCGGCCCATAGAGTTTAGTGCCATACTGAAATACACTTGGCCATAAATGTACAGGCAGCCATTTTCCTTTGGGATTTTCTGGCGCTATGGCACAATAAGCGCCAAACTGTATTTTCCCTTGTAGTACGCGGGCCATTCCCATAAAATAGGCATGCCCCATGCTATGGCTAACAGCATAAAGTGTATCATTTTTGGGGTCATTTCCATGGTTTGAAAGCTCCTGAAGTAAGTTTCTTCCCGCTTGCATACCAGCTAAATAGCGCTTTCTAAAACCTTCGTAATTTGGAACAGTAGCGAGCAGCGAATAGGTCCTTACTTTCTGTTGATTGGCGATTGTTGTTGTAGCACAACTATGAGCGTCTTTGCATGGCTGCGGATAAAGTGCAGCACTACTAACAAATTTGATGAGAGATATATGATTCGAAGTTTTGACGCTGTGGTGGCCGTCGGCAAAATATGTTTGATTGATTTCAAATCTTTGTTGAAGACGGGCGATAAATTGCGCTTGGGGCCAGTAATTATAAATATCGGCCTTAGCGATTAAATTTTTCGAACGAGGTCGCTCAAGGCCTTTATTGTTAATGGCCTGCAGTGCTTTCTCTGGATCTTGTTGGGTAGAGACGGGTCGGTAGCCATTGATGCATAATAAAATGCGCTGCACTTTATCTTTATTTTGTTCAAAAGGAACAAGATGTCGGTTGTGAAGATGGAAAATCAAGGAAGTGTCTTGACGTTTTGTTCTTTTTTGCCGAATGATAATGATTTGTTCTTTGGCTTTACTGCGCAAGGAATCGGGGTGTGCCTTAAAAAACCTTTTATCATATTTGTAGTAGAGTGCACCTGATTGATCTTGTTCAAAATATAGTACAGGTAAAGCCTGCTGCGTATGCCACTTTTTGTTGTTTTTTCGATACAATTGAAAGCGAATAAGTTTGCTTTCTTTTGGAAGAAAATACGTGCGTTCATGACGGCTTTTGTCGAGATTGGCCAATGTTGCATTTTCAAAGTCGGTAAGTTCATGAAAGCGAAAGTGAATATGCTGATTGTAAAAATCGATGGCCCAAATTGCAGAGGCGTTGCCTGCAAGAACGGCGCACCACAAGAAAATCTTGAGCAAACGATAGGACCAACGCCTGAAAAATCTACTTTCTGCCATGCGCCTGTTGATTTTTTTGAAACTAAAAATCTGCAGTAAGATGGTCAGAATTAAAGCGAGAAAATGAAGGATGGTCCATTCAATACCCATCCAGGTAAAGCGGATTTTGAAAAAAGGATTATTTGGGTCTTTGTATTGAAGAAATTGATTGCGCTGTTCCAACAAATAGAGGCCGTGATTGGGACGAGCTGCATTTTGAATACTACCGTCTTTGTTTTCGGCCCAAGCAAGGTGTACAACACGGCCGTTGTCGGCTAAAAGGGGAGAATTTCCGAGAAAAAAGAAAAATAAAAGAAATAAAAACTTGTACACTATAAGTGCATGAAATTCTTTTTGGCCAATAATTCATCCTCAGACTCGCGGTAGTCAGGGTCATCGACACAACAATCCACAGGACATACTGCAGCACATTGCGGCTCGTCATGGAAACCTACGCACTCCGTACATTTTTCATGGGCGATGTAATAGACATCCATGTTCACTGGTTGAAAAGAGTGGTCTGCAGCAACTTCTTGACCATCAAGGGTTTGAATTAGACCTTTAAGGGTTGTGCCGTCGGCAAATTTCCATTCGGCGCCGCCTTCGTAAATTGCATTATTAGGGCACTCGGGCTCGCAGGCTCCGCAGTTAATGCATTCGTCGGTGATCATAATGGCCATATTCAATTTTTTGTGCAAATATAATAACGACTGAGCGAATCTTTTGTGCGCTACACGACAAAAATTTTAGAAAAGCGTACTTTTGCGCTGTGAAAAGAAGTCAAATCATTTATTCTTTTGCCATGCTTGGATCAGTTCTTCAAGCGATTGCCAAAGATAAACACCGTCCTATTTATTGCTCAAGCCAAGATTGGGAGTTGCTCCTTGAGCTTATTCAAAGAGAGCAGCATTACAACGGTTGGTTCACCCAAGAAGTCATAAAAAATGCCTTTAACGAAATTTCAAGTTGGTTGGTCATCGAAGAGCTTGAGCATTGGCTTTCTGCATATTCTTTCGCTGAAGAACCCAAAACAGTAGCGCTTATCTTGCCCGGTAATCTTCCGCTGGTAGGTTTTCATGATTTTTTATGCGTGTTGTGTTCAGGGCACAAGGCATTGGTTAAGCTGAGTAGCGAAGATGCACGATTGTTACCCGCTTTGGCTAGATTGCTTGTATTGTTTGAACCCGCTCTAGCGTCTCGAATTGAATTCGTGAGCGGCAAACTGACAGACTACACTGCTGTAATTGCAACGGGTTCCAATAATAGCATGTTGCATTTCAAGCAATATTTTGCCAGGAACCCGCACTTATTACGAGGACATCGTACATCCATAGCCGTTCTTGATGGAACTGAAACACCAGAAGAACTCACTGCACTTGGCCAAGACATCTTTCAATATTTTGGAAAAGGATGTCGTAACGTCACGCAATTGTGGATTCCTGAAAATTTTGAGCTCAATCGGTTTTTTGAGGCTATCTTACCATATGCCGATGTCATCAATCATAAAAAATACGGCAACAACTACGACTACAACAAAGCGGTTCACCTCATGAATCAAGTTCCGATTCTCGATAATAACTTCTTGCTTTTGAAAGAAAACAAGGAATTGCATTCGCCGTTAAGTATGCTTCATTACCAACGTTTTACGTCAATAAATGAGGTGGAGGATTTTATTTTAGCCAATAAGGACCAAATTCAATGTGTTGTTGGGCATGGTTATTTGCCCTTTGGTTCAGCGCAGTGTCCGCAAATAAATGACTACGCCGATGGCATTGATACCATGCAATTTCTTGGTAACTTTGCCTGATGTCTCTCTTAGAAAAATTCATGATCCGTTACAAAACACCACAAGAAATTGAAATCATGCGTGAAGCTGCGCAAATTGTAAGCCGCACTTTAGGTTTGGTTGCTCAGCACATGAAGCCAGGTGTTACACCACGTTTCTTGGATCAGCTTGCCGAAGACTACATCCGCACCCAAAATGCCATTCCTGGCTTCAAAGGCCTATACGGTTGCCCAAGCACCTTGCTCATCTCTGTCAATGAACAAGTTGTTCATGGCTTACCAACAGACAAACCCATCCAAGATGGCGATATCGTCTCTGTCGATTGTGGTTCACTTTACAGAGGTTACTACGGTGATCACGCTTATACTTTTGAAGTAGGGGAGGTTAGCCCTGAAAAACAACAGTTGTGTAAAGTCACCAAAGAATGCCTGTATCTCGGCATCGAGCAGGCCAATACCACCAATCGTATAGAAGACATCGGCTTTGCCATTCAACAACACGCCGAAGCCCACGGCTATGGTGTGGTCCGCGATCTCGTTGGCCACGGCTTAGGCAAAGAACTCCACGAAGAACCTCAAGTACCCAACTACGGACGTCGAGGCCGTGGCAAAAAAATTCAAAATGGCCTCACCATCGCCATCGAACCCATGATCAACATGGGCACCGAAAAGGTCGAAACCCTCGATGACAAATGGACGATTGTTACCGCAGATCGCCTGCCAAGCGCTCACTTCGAGCACAATATCGCTGTCGTCGACGGCCAACCGGTCATTCTTTCCACCTTCGATTATATTTATGAGGCTTTGGGTTTATAAGCACTCAAAAAATGAAACATAAAAAAAGCGCCTCAAGGGCGCTTTCTTATTTGATACAAGAATTTAAATCTTATAAGTGAATCACTTCGCCGTAGGCTGCAGCAGCGGCTTCCATGATGGCTTCAGACATGGTTGGGTGAGGGTGAACGGTTTTGATGAGTTCTTCACCTGTTGTTTCAAGTTTGCGAACGGCAACGAGTTCAGCAACCATTTCGGTAACGTTGGCGCCAATCATGTGACCACCGAGGAGTTCGCCGTATTTGGCATCAAAAATGAGTTTGACAAAACCATCTTTGGCACCGGCAGCGCTGGCCTTACCTGAGGCAGAGAATGGGAATTTGCCCACTTTGATTTCGTAGCCAGCTTCTTTGGCTGCTTTTTCGGTCATACCCACTGATGCTACTTCTGGAGAGCAGTAAGTACAGCCTGGGATGTTGCCGTAATTTAACGGCTCAGGGTGGTGTCCGGCGATTTTCTCGACGCAGATAATGCCTTCTGCAGAAGCAACGTGCGCGAGTGCAGGGCCAGGAACGACATCGCCAATGGCGTAATAGCCTGGCAAATTCGTTTGGTAGTAGTCATTAACTAGAACACGGCCTTTGTCTACGACAATACCGAGTTCTTCAAGGCCGATGTTTTCGATGTTGGTAACGACGCCAGCTGCTGAGAGTACGACATCGCATTCAATTTTCTCTTCACCTTTTGCCGTTTTGATGCTCACTACACAGCCTTTACCGCTTGTATCTACAGATTCTACTGAAGCGTTGGTCATGATGTTGATACCAGACTTTTTAAAGGATTTTTCGAGTTGTTTAGATATATCGTCGTCTTCGACAGGAACGATATTGGGCATGTATTCGACAATCGTTACTTCTGTACCGATGGCGTTGTAGAAATAAGCAAACTCTACGCCAATGGCACCTGAACCGACAACTACTAATTTCTTTGGTTGAGTAGGAAGGGTCATGGCTTGGCGATAGCCTATAATTTTGGTGCCGTCTTGAGGCAAATTGGGTAATTCTCTCGAGCGTGACCCCGTCGCAATAATGACGCCTTTGGCTGCGGCATAGGTGGTTTTGTTGCCGCTTTCGTCTGTTACCTCTACAGCTTTTCCTGCTTTGAGAACACCGTTGCCTTTAAGGACGTCGATTTTGTTTTTTTTCATTAAAAATTGAATGCCGTTAGACATGCCGTCAGCGACATCGCGGCTGCGTTTGATCATGGCATTGAAATCAGGGCTACTCTCTTTGACGTTGATGCCGTAATCTGCAGCATGCTGCAAGTATTCGTATACGTTGGCGCTCTTTAGCAGCGCTTTGGTTGGAATACAACCCCAATTAAGGCAAATACCGCCGAGCGATTCTCTTTCTACAATTGCAGTTTTAAGGCCTAACTGAGAGGCGCGAATGGCGGTGACGTATCCGCCTGGGCCGCTACCCAAAACAATGATGTCGTAACTCATTTTTTGAAAGTTTTAAGTGACAAATTTAAGGCGAAAATTTGAAAGAAGCTATCCGATTAATCGTTACTTTTGTCTCTGAATCCTCAATACGCTATGGAAACCAATCACCAAAAAGAAGCTACGCTAGAACAAGCCATCGATTTAGGCCTCCGTGCCGACGAATTTGAACAAGTCAAAGAAATACTTGGTCGCACGCCTAATTTTACTGAAACAGCTGTATACTCCGTCATGTGGAGTGAGCACTGTTCTTATAAAAATTCAATTCTTTGGCTCAAAACATTGCCAAAAGACGGGCCACACATGCTCGTGAAGGCTGGTGAAGAAAACGCTGGCTTGGTAGATATCGGTGATGGTTTGGGTTGCGTTTTTAAAATTGAATCTCATAACCACCCAAGTGCACTCGAGCCTTATCAAGGTGCGGCAACAGGCGTAGGTGGCATCAACCGCGATATCTTTACTATGGGCGCTCGCCCTATTGCCCAACTCAACTCCTTGCGTTTTGGCAATATTGAAGAAGCGCGCACCAAATGGTTGGTCAAAGGCGTAACCAAAGGCATCGGCGACTACGGCAACGCTTTTGGTATTCCAATTGTGGGTGGCGAGGTCTTCTTTGACGAATCCTACAATACCAATCCGTTGGTCAATGCTTTTTCTGCCGGTATCATCGATACCAAAAAAATCATATCGGCTACTGCTAAAGGCCCGGGCAACCCTGTCTTTATTGTGGGTTCTGCCACTGGCAAGGACGGTATTGCCGGTGCGGCTTTTGCCTCCAAAGACATTACCGAAGATTCCGCCAACGACCTTCCATCGGTTCAGGTCGGAGATCCTTTCATGGAAAAATTATTACTAGAGGCAACAATGGAGCTCTCGTTAACTGATGCCATTGTCGGCATGCAAGACATGGGTGCGGCAGGTATTACCTGCTCCACCTGCGAAATGAGTGCCGCGGGCAATGTCGGTATGGAAATCTACCTCGACCGCGTTCCAACCCGTCAAGACAACATGTTGCCATACGAAATCCTCCTGTCAGAATCGCAAGAACGCATGTTGGTAGTGGTTCAAAAGGGCAAAGAACAAATCGTCAAAGATATTTTTGATAAATGGGATTTACATGCCGAAGAAATTGGTCATGTTACCGATACCGGTCGTATTCGATACTTCATGGATGGTGCGTTAGTTGGAGATGTACCTGCTGAGTCTTTGGTTTTAGGAGGTGGTGCACCGCAATACAAACGCGAATACGCAGAACCTGCTTATTACCAAGAATTCAAGAAGTTTGATATTTCACAAGTAGTGGAGCCTACTGACCTCAAAT